>CBDVEF010000175.1:0-4222 GCA_965372935.1 uncultured bacterium
TGAAATATTTGTTATTCAAAAAGTGGAGAATGAAAATATAAAAGAGGAGATATGTACAATACAGTTCCGGATTTTATAAAAGATCAAAACAGGAAACATAAATATAACGGCAAAATAAGGTGTATTACATTAAGTGCCGACATAGTAGGTTTTACGAAAATGACTGAAAGGTTGATGAAATATGGGAAAGAGGGGGCTGAAATAGTTTCATCGATTATAAATACTTTATTCGACCCGATTATAATCGATTTGTATAAAAATAAGGGATATATTTCACATTATACAGGAGATGGTTTTATTGCCATATTTCCGGAAATATATAAAATAAATGCATGTTTTCATGCTGAAAAAATCCAGAATATTTTTAAAAGCAATTTAATACATAATACAAAATTTGGCAAGTTTAAACTTAGCATAAAGGTTGGATTATCCTATGGGGAACTGGAATGGGGGATTGTTGGCAAAGATAATACAAAAACCTATTATTATAGAGGTCCCCCTATTGACAATTGTGTTCTTGCAAGAAAGGTTTGTCCTCCAGATGCAATATTAATTGATAAAAATCTATATAATAATATCAATACTAAATGTATTAACACAAGTGAAGTTAAAGGATATTATAAATTAAATAAAATATTGCTTAAAAAAGACCTTCTTGCTACAGATAGATATAAATTTATAAATAAGGATGCTCCTTCTGAATTCTATCAGGAAAAATTGTCATTTCTTGAAAAACAGGGTGAATTTAGAAATGTTATACCTGTATTTATATCTTTTGATAAAAGGATGGAATTTCAAAAACTAAATAAATTTATTTCAACTGTTTTATTAAATGTTTCTCTTTTCGGTGGGTATTTTAATATGCTTAGTTTTGGAGATAAGGGGGCGAGTATATTAATTTTATTCGGAGCACCTATTCTTTATGAACAAAATTTTGAAAGAACCTTAAAGTTTATTCTTAAATTAAAAAAAGAGGCAAAAATAAAAGCAGGAATAACATTTGGCTCTGTATATGCCGGTATTCTTGGTAGTGAAATAAGGGGAGAATATACAGTTATTGGAGAGGTTGTAAATCTTGCTTCACGATTAATGCAAAAAGCCCATTTTAATGAAGTGTATACAGATGATAATATTTATAAACAGGTTAATAAAGGTTTTAGTTTTATTCCTTTAGGAAAAATGAAACTAAGAGGATTTAAGGAAAATAAAACTGTTTATAAACTTATTGGAAAAAAGAGGGAAGAAAAACATTTTTATAAAGGGCAAACAATAGCAAGAAAAAGGGAATTTCAAAAACTGTACAGGATTGTTGAGGGAATTAAGAGGGGTGACACGGGGGGCAGTGTATATAGAGCTGGTATGCCTGGAATAGGGAAAAGCAGATTTATTAATGAATTTAAAAAATCATTAGACTTAAATTCACATAATTGGTTTTATATGCCCTGTGATGGAATATTAAAGCAGAGTTTTAACCCAATAAAGCATTTTCTATATAAGTATTTTCAAATGGACGAGAAATTTAGCAAAAAGAAAAGTATAAACAGCTTTAATAAAATATATAGTGATCTGATATCAAATGTAAACGATGAAGACATTAAAGAAGAATTAATAAGAACAAAATCCATTATTGGATCTCTTGTTGATTTATTCTGGGCTAACTCTATTTACAGTAAAATTGATGCAAAATCAAGATATGAAAATGTTATTTATGCATTTAAAAACTTTATAAAAGCAAGTAGCTATATCAAACCGACTATTATAATAATTGAAGATGGGCACTTAATTGATAAAGATACGGAAAATTTACTTAATATATTGTTTGTGAATACGGCAGATTTTCCTTTTGCTGTTATTACAAGCTGCAGGTTAAATAATGATGGAAGCCCATTCAGAATTAAAGGTTTAAATATTAATGAAAAGAGTATTTTAATCAAGCAATTATCAAAAAGAAACACTAAAATTCTTATCATCGACCAATTTAATAGTTGTATTACTGAAAGATTATTTAAATTGATATGGCATAAAAGCGAAGGGAATCCTTTTTTTATCGAGCAACTAATTTTTTATTTAAAGGAAACTAATGCTGCAATGTTAAAAAATGGGAAATATGATTTGCTAATAGATGAATTTGAAATTCCGACTGAAATTAGTGGAATAATCGTTGCAAGAATTGATAAATTAAGCAAAAATCTAAAGGATATTATTAAAACAGCATCAATACTTGGTATAGAATTCTCAATTAGAGTGCTGGAAAATATGATCAAGGGGAAAAGTATCTCCAATGAAGTGAAAAATATTGAAGAAGAGAATATTTGGATAGCTCTTTCAAGTATAATATATCTATTTAAACATGCCATTATTCGAGATACTGTTTATGAAATGATACTGAAAAATCGATTAAGAGAATTGCATAAAAAAGCAGCTAAATCCATAGAATCGTTATATAAAAGTAATTTAAATGAACATTATGGGGAATTGGCTTATCACTATGAAAAATCAGGAATATTACAAAAAGTAAAAAAATATTTATGGAAGGCGGGAGATTATGCAAGAGATAATTTTAAAAATGAAGAGTCTATTAATTACTATATAAAATTGTTAAAATATTCAAATTCTAATATGGAAAAAATTAAAATACTGAATAATGCTGCTATGATTTATGAATTAACTGGACAATGGGATAAAGCAGGGGGATTATATAGTATAAGCATCAAATTGGCAAAGAAATTCGGATATAAGAAAAAAATGGTTAGTATAAACGGTAATCTGTGTAAGATATTAATTAATAAAGGACAGTATAAAAAAGCTATTGGAATATTGAATAGTTCTCTTAAAATATGTAAGGATCTAAATGATTTGACAGGAGAAGGAAATACAAAGAGTAGATTAAGTAGTTTATATTACAGAAAAGGGCAGTATAAAAAAGCATTATTTACAGCAAAGGAGAGTTTACATATTGCAAAAAACCTTGGTGACAAATATTTATTAAGTGCATCTCTGGGAAATATTGGACTTGCATATTGGATTTGTGAAAAATCCACGAAAGGACTTGAATATTTTAAAGAGGGATTGAAAATCGATAAGGAATTAGGGAAAGATAGGGGTGTTGGAATAACACTTGGTAATATTGGAATATTTTATCTTGAGGAGGGTAGATATAAAAAAGCGGTAAAATATTTTGAAAAAAGTTTGATTATAGCAAAAAAGTTAGGTGATTTGCGAGGGATTTGTGAATCATCAGGAAATATGGGAGAAACTCTTTTGAATCTTGGTGAATTCGACAATGCTCTTTTGAATTTTAAGAAAGAATTAAGTATTGCAAAGGAGTTAGGAGACATATTTATGGTTGGGTATGCTTACAGTGATTTAGCAAGGCTATATCTATTGTTAAAGAACTACAAAAAAGCCGAATATTATTATAAAAAATCTATTAAAATTTTCAAAAAGATGAGTCATAATTATTATCTATGTGAAAATCTATATGATCTTGGATATGTATATTATAATCTCAATATGATAAATAGAACCAAATACATAAACAAACAAGCTATTATATCTGCCAAAAAAGCAGACAGATTTGATATTATTGCTTTATCAAAGTTAATGAATGTTAGAATTATTGGGTTTTCAGACACAAAAAAGGCAGAGAATCAAATTCTAAAATTACAAAAAGAATATAAAGGGCTTGATTTTATTGTCGAAATATATTATTTTTTATACAAACTGACACAATCTGAAAGAGACAGAAAGAAGGCGGTGATATTTTATAAAAAGTTATACAGAAAAAAACCTAATTTTAAGTATAAGGAGATTTTAGAAGAGATAGAAGAAAAAGAGTAAAAAGTTAACCCGGAGGTTATTTATGAAAATCTTAGAGGTAATTTCAATTGCTATATCTTTAGCATCTCTTGTTGTTGGTTTTATTGCAAAAGTTTTTCTCAATGGTATGATTCTAAGAACACCACCAAAAACATATCTATTCGTTGCTATCCTGTTTTTAGGCTATGCGATTTATGCCCGTATAAGGGAGCAATAGGGGAACAGGGTTTTTAGTTTTCTATGCCTATCTACCCTTAAATTTTCTATTAGATTGACAAAAATAGTAGAATAGATAAAATATTACAATGGCAAGACAACTACAAATAGAACATAAAAATGCATTGGATCACATTGCTTTATTGAAATTATCAGAAATTGGAGATTTATTTGGGATTTGCCATTC
>CBDVEF010000176.1:0-4188 GCA_965372935.1 uncultured bacterium
ATAGATTTAACGAATAGGATATATAGAAAAAAATGAAAAAAACAGTGCATATTGTTGAATTTATAATTGCGAAAAATCCGGCAATTCTTATAACAAATGGATTAGGTTCATGTATTGCTATAGCTTTATATGATAAGAAAAGTAGATCCGGAGGGTTACTACACTTTCTATTACCCGATTCATCACTTAGTGTGGATGTTTCAAATCCTGCCAAATTTGCTGATATGGGTATTGATCAATTGGTATACCAATTGATTGAAAATGGCTCAAATATAAAAAATTTATGGGCAAAAATTGTTGGAGGAGCTAATATGTTCAGCCAACTACCAAGACATGCATTAAAGCCTATAGGTGAAAGAAATATTGAAGCTGCTCATTTGAATCTTGAAAGGCAGGGAATACCCATTATAAATGAAAATGTAGGTGCTGATTATGGAAGAAGTATGGAATTTCATCTTGATACAGGCATTGTTATAGTGAAATCATATAAGATGGGAAAATTACAATTGTAATGAATAAGATTAGAGTTCTTGTTGTTGATGATTCTGTTTTCATGAGAAAATTTATCTCCGATATGCTTAACAATGAACCTGACATTGAAGTAATAGCTAAAGCAAAGAATGGAAAGGACGCTTTACATATACTTAGAAAAATGCCAATAGATGTAATAACAATGGATATCGAAATGCCTATAATGGATGGTATTACAGCTACACGAATAATAATGAAGCAAAATCCAATACCGATAATTATTTTAAGTGCTTATGCCGAAGAGGGAGCCGGACCCACAATAGAAGCTTTACAGGAGGGAGCAATTGATTTTATTCGAAAACCTTCAGGTCCTGTGTCTTTTGATATTGACAAAATTAGAAATGTTTTAATTGAAAAAATAAGAAATGCTTCTAATATTAATATTAGTTTACAAAAACATGTAGAATCTAAAATAAAAATCTACAATTATGATAATTTGCATTCAATGGATCTCGTAATCGGTGCTTCCACAGGAGGTCCGAAAGCACTAACTATAATATTAAAGGAATTCCCTTATAAATTTCCAATTTCTATACTGATTGTTCAACATATGCCTGAGGGTTTTACAAAGCAATTCGCTCAGCATCTTGATAAAGAATGTAAATTGACTGTTAAAGAAGCTACTGATGGTATGTTAATAAAAAAGAGCAATGTTATAATAGCAAAAGCCGGTTATCATATGATGGTTGAATCTATTGATAGTAAAACCAATATTATTCGATTAATAAAAGGGGAAAAAATTAATAGCGTTATGCCTTCCTGTGAACCTCTTTTTAACTCTGCTGCCAAAATATTTAAAAGTAATCTAATTGGAATTGTGTTAACTGGTATGGGGAAAGATGGTTCTTGTGGAATAAAAACTGTGAAAGAATATAACGGTTTTACAATAGCAGAATCGGCATTAACTGCAATGATAAATGGCATGCCTCAATCAGCAATCGAAACAGGTGCTGTTGATTATATCAAACCTCTCAATGAAATACCCGGAACAATAGTGAACATAATGAAAACATTAAAAAATAAAGAGGCGGAAAATAATGGACATCTATATTAAAAGATTAAAGACAAGACTTACAATGATTGAATCAAAAGCAAATAGAGCAACAACTCCAAATGAGAAAGAGTTAATAAAAAGGCAATTAGTGGATATGTACAATGATATTAAAGAAATCAGAAAGGATATAGATGAATTGGAAACTAAATTAAAGAAAGTTGTATCAAATATTAAAACCATATCAGTCCGACAAGAAAGTGAAAAACATGTAAAATCTTTTATTCAGGCAATGAAGATATCTCCTGTAAATGTTCTGACAATGATTGATGAGGGATGGAATTGTATTATAAAGGAAGATTACGATAAAGCTATTGAGATACTGAAAAAGACTATTGAGCTTTCACCTGATGAAATTGAAGCTTTAAATCTTTTAAGTTGGGCATTGATGAAAAAGGGACTATATGATGATGCCATGATATTTGCACAGAAGGTAATGATTAAAGCACCAAATGATCCAATTGCACATACGAATATGGGTTTTATTATGTACAGGAAGAAAAATTATGGTGAGGCGATTGAATGCTTATCAAAAGTTATTCATGAAAACAGGAACAAAAAAGCTACTATATATTCAAGATTCTATTTAGGGCTAATATATCTGGATAGAGGAATGTATATGGATGCACTTGAACATTTTAAGAAAACGATAGAACTGTCACCAAATCTTTATGAGGTGTATTATCATATGGGACTCACATTTGAAATGGCTGGGAATAAAGAACTTGCTATAAAATCATGGCAAAAATGCTTTAATATTAATAAGCATACAATCTGGGCAAAGAAAAGTAAAGAAAAATTAAGAGATTATAATATTACAGTAGAATAGATTCAATGAGTTTTCTTAAGAGATCCATATTTTTAGCTTCTGGAAAAACACTACAGGCAATTGTAACATTCGTTTTTTCAATAGCACTATCTCATCTACTTTCAAAATTTTATTATGGGATTTATCAACAGGTTATACTTGTAGGGCAGATAATAATCCCCGCATTTGTTCTTGGATTGCCAACAGCAATCTTTTTTTTCCTTCCCAAATTTTCCGGAATAAAGAGAGATAAATTTTTATCCTCTATAATGACTTTATTGATTTCTATGAGTTTCCTTTCGGTGCTAATCATTTATATTATTGCTATTAATAACGGTTATATTTTCAAAAATAACAGGATAGTAACACCTCTTCTGCTATATAGTATATTCATAGCTTCAAGAATTCTAACATCTTCAATTGATCCTTTCTTAATTTCCCAAAAAAGGGAGAAAGTAATTTTTTATTACTATGTTTTCATCACATCATTGGATATGATATTTATAACAATATTCTATTTTACAAAGATGAAATTTATAAATCTGTTCATATTTTATGCAATATTAGGAATAGTCCAAATATTATTAACATTTTTTATCATTAATCGATATTATAAGTTTAAATTTAAGTTTATCGATATAGGTATATTTAAAGAGGTAATGACCTATTCCCTGCCAATAACTGGTAATAGTATTATCGGAATACTATCGGGTAATATAGATAAATTAATTATCTCTTCATTTCTTGGTGCCTCAATTTATGCTGTTTATATAAATGGTTCATACCAGATTCCTCTTTTGTCTCTATTTATAGCAAGTATAGTTTCCGTAATATCACCGGCAATAACAAATTATTATCACAAACAAGAACATAGAAAGATCATCGATATTGTACGAAAATCCATAGAGAAAACCTCTATAATTATAATTCCACTTTTTTTTCTTTTAATGGTAACTTCAAGAGAATTTATCACGACATTGTATTCGGATAAGTTTTCAGCAAGTGTAAATATATTCAGGATTACACTGATCCTATTACCATTCAGGGTAACAAATTATGGTAATATCTTAAATCTTATAGGTAAATCAAAAATTGTTTTTTACATAACATTATCCGAACTTATTTTGAATACTATTTTATCAATAATACTTCTAAATATAATAGGATTTTATGGCCCGGCGATTTCAATCGTATGTACTACTATAATACAAATTGCTTTTCTTCTTTATTTTATCTCATCATCAACGAATACGGGATTATTTGATATTTTCCCTGTTAGGAATATAATATTTTACATTTTATTCTCTGTTATATCTATTACTCCTTTATTTATCGTTAAAAGATTCGCAAACCATTTGACATTACTTGTTATTGAAGTATTATTATTTATTAGTATATTCTCACTTTTATATTTAATATGGAGGAGATTTGAAAGAAATACTTCCGGATTACAGAAATGAGTTAGCTGAAAATCTTATATATTTTTCAAGTGAACTGAGAGATGCACTTATATCTTCAGGATATAGAGTATATGAAAGCCCTATTATATATAGAAATAGAATAATAGGAATTATATCAAACATATCAAAGAATAGTGTCATATCTTTCCCTCCCCCTGTAATAGCTTTCTATGGTATATATATCGAACCTGAATTTTTAATAAAACATAGCGAAAAATCTATTGAAATGATAAAAGAAATTACCAATATACAAAAAAACAGATATATTTACACCTTGTTTTCATTACCTCCTGAAATCACAGATGTTAGAGCATTCTTATATAATGGATGGAGAGCAG
>CBDVEF010000177.1:0-4157 GCA_965372935.1 uncultured bacterium
TTTTCAATAATTCTTACTAATTTTAATGAATTTATATAGTAAATAAGTACGTCTGGGAATCCAATATACATTTTATTGAATATCGCATGAAGCAAATGTGTTTTGCCTGTTTTTTTTCTCCCTATTATATAAAATGTTACACCTTTAGCATTTTTTAGCGGAATATTAGATATAATTGTTTGATATATATTTTTATTGGATTGTGAAAGAAAATAATTTGATGCATTCATTTGCTCATTAAGATTCTGAAATGCTTCAATTTGTACTGAGTTTTTAAGTTCCAATATCTTAATCTTTGTTTCAAGTTCATCTACTACATCTGGATTAAATAGCTTTTTCTCAATATTTTTTAATTCCGATATGAATCTTGTTTCATTTAACATTCCAAATCGTTTATTAATGTCAATCAATCGTTGAATATTACTTGTAAAAGTAATGAAGGCATTTCTTAAATCTTCAACGGGGCTTTCTATAACATTGTGTAAAGAGTCTATATTAAAGCCTTTCATTTCCCACACATATAATTTTTCCTTGTACTCCTCTCTAATAATATCTTCATTTTCAGTTATTTTTCTAGTTTTCTCTACTATCTGTTTATCTTCAATAACCGATTTTCTAGATCCGATATCCTGAATAATATTAGAAATAAGTTCCGTTGTAATTTCAACTTTTTGTAGGTTTAAATAAACAAATATCTTATTAGAAATACCTTTAAGATCACGAATGCTTAATTTTTTTTGATGAATTATATATCTTGCAATTTGGGGGGATATTTTAATATTCGATTTTTTAAATAAAAATGCTAATAATCTTGCTCTATCTTTCAAATCGGGTTCGTTATTCTTTACAGTAAAGCCATTATTTAGGATTGACAATGTTTTTTCACTTATATCAAGTGAATTTATTGGTGTAGAAGTTGTTATGGCAATTTTTATCCCATTGCTATAATAAAAATCGATTAACAATTCAAAAAGTCGTTTAATGGATTTATATTTTAGCGTTATATCCAAATCATCTACAAGGAAAAGATCCATTGTCTTAATTTTGGAAATTGCAGTCTTATCCTTTCTAATCATTGATTCAAAAAGTATTATAGTATCCTGGTTAAGTAAAAACGGAGATTTTATAATCTTTCTTTGTAATCCATAATTACCTATTGCATGTAAAAGATGTGTTTTTCCCATTCCCGTGTTTGATTGTATAATAAGTGGATTATAAATTAATTTTTCCCTTGATATAAAACCCATTACTGCCTGGTAAGAAACTCTATTAAAATTTCCCAGAACATAATTCTGAAAAATATAATCTCTATTAAGTGAGGACAAATTACCCTTTATTCCAGGATAATCGGTCATTTTCACCTTACCTTTCTGCTATACTTATTTTTTATTGATGTTAATACAAGATTACTAATTTTTTTTAATGTCAGAATAACTCCATCACCCGAAATAGCAATTGCTTCGGTATATTCCCATCTCCTACTGTTTAATGTATTTTCTAATTTATTTATGGGAATAAGATCAATAACATCTCTTTTATTGTACTGGAGTATTATAGGTATTTCATCTATAGAAAGATTATTTTTTTTAAGATTTTCGCCCATATTTCCCAAATTTTCAACATTATCATCGAATCTTGAATGCTGAGAATCTGCTACAAATACGACTCCATCTGTTCCCTGAAGAACAAGCTTTCTTGTTGAGTCATAATATACCTGTCCAGGCACAGTATAAAGCTGATATTTTATCGTGTATTGACCAACTTGACCAAGATCAATTGGTAAGAAGTCAAAAAAGAGTGTTCTATCCATTTCCGTAGCAAGAGATATCATTTGCGTTTTTCTGTCTTCTGGTAATTTTGAATAAATATATTGGAGATTTGTAGTCTTGCCGGATCTACCGGGGCCATAATAAACTATTTTACAAGTAATCTCCTTTTTTGCATAATTTATTAATGCCATTAATCCCTCATTCCAGGTCTATATGGTCGTTCTTTTTATTTTCTTCAAATAAGTAACCTATATATAAACCTACTGCCCCTAACAGAATGATAAGTACTACTTTCCAGAAACCAAATATAAGAAGTATCGCTCCTATTAATATACCAATTAAAGCACCTATTAATTTTGGATTAAAAATTTTCATGTTATCCTCCAGATTTATAATTCCCAAGCATCTTCTGCTGTTGATTCAATTCCTCTTAACTTAAGTTTAAATTCATCGGGGTTTGTTACATTTCGTAAAGCATTTTCATAAGATATTACTTTATTTTTATATAGTTTCATTATTTCTTGATCAAATGTGTGCATATGATATTGTTCCCCTTCCTCAATTGCCGTAGGAATAAGTAGTGTTTTTATTTCATCAAGTAGGTATTCCTTTATTGTTGATGTTGTAATCATCACCTCTGTTGCCGGAATCCTCCCAGTCTCATCAATCCTCGGTATAAGTCTAAGTGAAATTACTCCTATTAATGTAGTCGCCAGTAGAACTCTGATATGTTGCTGTTGATGCGGGGGATAGAACGAGATTATCCTGTTTATTGTTTCACTTGCATTTAATGTATGTAGTGTGCTCATAACGAGATGCCCTGTATCAGCTGCTCTTATTGCTGTATCCATTGTATCTCTATCTCTAATCTCACCTATAAGAATTATATCAGGGTCCTGTCTTAGAACATGTTTAAGTGCATTATTATAACTGATGGTATCGTTACCTATCTCCCTTTGAGAGATAGTTGATTTTTTATCCTTAAAAAGAAATTCAATAGGGTCCTCAATTGTTATAATATTTCGTTTTATTGTTGAGTTAATATATTCTATCATTGCACCGAGTGTAGTCGATTTACCACTACCCGTTGTCCCCGTTACGAGAAAAAACCCTCTCGGTTTAAGGGCTAATTCCTCTAGAGTGGGGGGCAGGTTCAACTCTTCCATTTTTTTAGATAATATCGGGATAGTTCTCATTGCAATTGCAACACTTCCCCTTTGCATATATGCATTTACACGAAATCTTGACAAACCCGTAATTCCGATTGCAAAATCAAGCTCTTTCTTATCAGCAAATATTTCCTGTTGATTAGGTGTCATAATCTGCATTGCAATACTTCTCAATTCCTGAGGATTAAGTGGAGGGTAGTTTTGGACTTCTAAAGCTCCATTTATTCTAAATATTGGTGGAGTACCAGATTTTAAGTGTAAATCGGACGCATCTCTCTTTACCATATCGGTTAAAACTTCTTTTAAATTCATAGTAAACTCCTATTTATATATAAATCTATGATACTTTAATTAGTAAAATTAGTCAAGATTAAAGAAAGTAAATGAATATAGGTATATGTTCCACACAACCCTTACCTTAATCCTTTTAGAAATCTTAGGGGTCGTGTCTTAACATTTGACATTCATTCACTTTTCAGTACTTCCGCCACTTCTTTTGCCATCCTTAAAGCAATTTTATTCCTTTTCATCTCATTTTCAAATCTTTTAGCTGCTAGGGAAACGGCCACATAATCCATATCGAATAGTTCTCCTATCTGCTTCAATGACAATGCTGAATAGTTCTTTAAAAAATATAAAGTTAATTTTCGGTAGATATTGCCCCTTTTCTTTTTAAATATTTTATCTTTTTCTATATTGAATTGATTAGAGATAATATCAATTATCCGATTTTTAGATGGCAAGCTGACATCTTTGATACGACTGATCTCCCGATTTTGACCTAAGGAATCTATCTTATTCTTTATCTTTTCTATAAACTTCTCATTTCCCAAAGCAATATTTTTATAGCTTTTTTCGATAGGATTTTTAAGATCTGCGTTTTCAAAGACAAATCGTTTATATCTTCTCTGAGATTGTTCTACATTATCAGACAACATATTTAAAATTAGCGACATATCAAGTCTTCTTACAATAGGACTTCTCTTGCCAATATAGTCTAAAAAGCTGGAAAATGGGTAATCATATATATTACAAACCATTCCTGCTCTCAATGGATTTAAATGTATATATGCTGAGAGGGTTAAAGCATAACTATCTTCATCAACAAGTATAGATTTATATCTGCCCTGAAATATTGTTCCAATAAGTTTATGTTTTGCCTTTAACCAGTTGGCATAGGATGTATTGAGATAGTGCATGCCTTGAGATATGTTGGCAA
>CBDVEF010000178.1:0-4121 GCA_965372935.1 uncultured bacterium
TAAAAAAGTTTAAAGAGGTTTTACTCTATATTCTTAATAAAGTAGGTTCAAAACCAAACATCGGTGAGTCTGTGATATACAAGCTTCTTTATTTTATTGATTTTAATTATTACGAAAAATATGAAGAGCAACTTATAGGGGCTACTTATATAAAAAATAATTATGGTCCAACGCCTAAAGAATTTATAAATATAATTAAAGAAATGGAAACCAAAAAGGAGATATTTAAAATTGAAGGTACATATTTTCAGTACCCACAAAGGAAATATCTTCCTTTAAGGGAACCGGATTTATCCATATTAAAAGCCAATGAATTAATAATGATCGATAATGTATTAGAAAAACTTTCCGATATGAATGCTGCACAGATAAGTGAATATTCTCATAATGATGTTCCCTGGCTTACAACAGATAAAGGTGAAATAATAGATTACGAATCTGTTTTTTACCGTACCCAGGAATACTCGATGAGATTTTATAGTGAAGAAGATATTTAATAAAGTAAAGTTCCTCCCGGAATTCAATAAGGATCTAAAAAAACTTAAAAAATTCATAACACTTGAGGACGATTTAAATATATTTACAGAAAAACAACTTAAGCTTTTTCATAAATTAGGCATAGATAATAAGGGAATATTCCAAATATCAAATCTTGGCATCAAATATCCAAAAATTTATAAAGCAAGAAAATTTGCATGTAGATCCTTAAAAAGTAAAGGTTGTGCAAGTGGCATTAGGGTAATTTATGCCTATTTTGAAACCGAAGATCGTATAGAATTTATTGAAATCTATCATAAAGGTAATAAGGAGAATGAGGATAGAGGGAGAATTTTGAAACATTACAGAAAAAGAAATTAAAATAACACGGTCAAGCAAGCACCGTTCTCGCTGGCGATTGGCATTAGTCTTTCCCGTTTTTTCGATTTTCATCTTAAACTTCCTACTTCTCACTTCTTACTTAAATATTTATTATCACCCTCACCTTAGTCCTCTCCCATCAAGGGCGAGGAAGAAAACACTGAAGGGGGAATTAAACACGAAAAATAGAGAACAACCAATAATTTTCGATTTACGATTTACGAATTTGGTTCTTTCTAATTGTAACTGTTATACATATTTATCTGCAAATTGACACTTTTTTCTATTTTGAAAAATTTAATTTTTATGTTATGATGCAAAGTTATAAACTAATTATATAAGGAGGTTAATATGAGGAAAATATTTTTAGCTTTTATAGCATCCATTCTTTTTATATCACTTAGTGCAGATGTAAAAATCAAAGAGACATACAGTAGTTCATTCGGTTTTGTTGGTGGCAATAAAGGGGAAAGAACTACATTTATTAAGGGTCACAAGCAGAGAATCGAAGAAACCTATGAGATAACAGGTGCATTTAGTATGATGGTTTCAAAAGGAAAAACAATGCATATGGCTACAATAACAGATATTGATAAAGATATTACATATCATATTGATCTGGATAAAGGGACATATTCTGAATTTAAAAACAGTGATGTAAAGGATAAAACCGATTATAAAGAAAAAGGGGATTCTGAAAAAACCAAGTTTGAATTTGATGTTAAAGATATGAAGAAAACAAAGGTCATAAATGGTTTTACAACAAAATACTATGTTGCAACAATGAAAATTATTTCTAATGATGACATCGATACATTACAAATAATAGAGGATATGTGGATAGCTCAAAATGTGCCCGGATATAGTACAATAATGGAATTTAATAAGGCAATGTATGGCAAAAACAGCAAAGCATTAAGGGGAATGGGTAAAGATAATAAAGATATGGGATATTTAAAAGAATTTTATACGAAAGTATCTAAGATTGAGGGGTATCCAATAAAAACAGTGATTAAGATGATATCAAATACTAAAGAGGAAGAGGAATCGGATGAAGAGGAAAGTCCTAATATTGGTAACATGATGAAAATGCTCGGGAAAAAATCTGAATCTTCTAAAGAGAACAAAGATGAAGAAACAGTAATTTTTAAAGCCACTTCGGAAGTTAAATCCGTTGAAGAAATTAATATTGATGATAAAACATTTAAACTTAACGAGGAATGGAAAAAGGTTAATTAAATGTACAGGGTAAAATTGGGGGAGATATTCGAAGGTCCTTTTAACTTACTTCTTTATTTGATTCAAAGAAACGAGTTGGATATATATGAAATCCCAATTTCCCGAATAACATCGGAATACCTACATTATATTAATATTATGCAAAATATGAATCTTAATATTAGTGGAGATTTTTTGGTAACAGCAGCTACTTTAATGAAGATAAAAGCATATTCACTTCTCCCTGTGAAAAATATAGAGGAAATGGAAGATATTATTGATACCAAAGAAGAATTAACAAAAAGATTAATAAGGTATTCAAAATTTAAGGAGTTAGGGCAAAAGTTCGGGGATAAGAGAAGTCGCCAAAAATTATATTTTACAGCTTCTCATGATGGAATTGTGAAAATAGCTGAAAGATATTGTAAGCAGGAAACACCTGAAATGCTGATTAGAATATTGAAATTACTATTAAAAAGACAAAAAATCGCAGATACATATGAAAGAAATGTATTAAAGATCAGGATTGAACATATTATAGATAAACTAAAAAGCAAAATAGAGTATAATCGAAGATATAATCTAAAAGAATTAATAGACAAAAAAGATATCAGGCATCTTATCGTTACATTCATTGCAATATTAGAACTTGATAGAATAAATTATTTAGATATTTATCAACATTCATTATTTAATCCAATTGAAATAGAGAGGCATTGAGTGAAGTGGATATATAAGAATTATAAGAGTGACTATCTTGAGGGTTATCTTTCAACGCTAAATATCGATAGAACAATATTAAAAATATTACTTTCAAGAGGGATTAAGGATAGGGATGAAATTTTTAAATATCTATATGGTACAATGGAACATATAGTAGATAGTTTTGAGATTAATGAAATGGGGAAAGGGGTGGATAGAGTTATAAAAGCAATAAACAGTAATGAACATGTAGTAGTTTGGGGCGATGAAGATGCAGATGGTATGACCGCAACTGCAATTCTATACAAATTTCTTAAAGATATACAAATAAATGTTACATATTTTATCCCATCAAGATCAGAACATGGCATTGGTTTAAATAAAAATATTATTGATTATTATTCAACCAAAGATGTAAACCTAATAATTACGGTTGATTGTGGAATAAGTGATATTGATGAGGTAAAGTATGCCAAAGAGAAGGGGATTGATGTAATAATCACCGATCATCACAATATTACACATTCAGAATTGCCTGATGCTATAGCGAGAATTAACCCGGTTATCAGCAAGAATGATAAGTACAGTGGTGCTGGTGTTGCATTTAGATTTGCAGAGGCGATAGCCAAGAAATATCTCAACTTATCATCCTCACAGTTTTACTCAGTTCAAAAAAATCTTTTAATGGTAAATGTATTTGGTACAGTTGCAGATAAGGTCCCTTTGATTGGAGACAATAGGATATTTGTTAAACAGGGCATCGAGATTTTAAAAGAACAAGGATTTTGCATTACCAAGATTCTTTCTGATTCAATGCCTACACCAATAATTGACAATTTTCAAGCAATACATAATTTCATTATTCCTGTTATATCAACATCAAAATCAGTGCAGGGAAAAGTGCAAATTGTTAATATATTAGCAACAAATGATGCTGAAAGATACAAGGAGGATATTCTTACACTATATAAAAAAAGTAGAGAATGGCAAACAAATGCAAAAATTGTATTAAATGAATATTTAAATCGAATTGATTTCGAACAGTTTGGCAAAATAGTAATAATACAGGGAAGTAATGAAAGAATATATTCAGGTTTTGTTGCATCAAAACTCAAGGATTTTACTAATAAACCGGTAATTATAATTACAAAAATAGACGAAAAAATTGTTGCCGAAGGAAGAAGTCCCGAATATTTCGATCTTACTAAAATGTTTACATCTCTTTCAGATCTATTTGTAAATTATGGAGGACATAAACATGCTGCTGGATTTACAATAGAGAAACAAAATGTTGTTAATTTTATTGAAAGAGCTAATGAATATGTTGAGGAGTATATTCAAGA
>CBDVEF010000179.1:0-4105 GCA_965372935.1 uncultured bacterium
TAATTACTCCCCCTCCCTTCTGTTCCCTCCCACAATGGGGCGGGAAAGTTATAAATATTCTTTCGTGTAATTCTCCCTAATTCGTGAAATTGTAGGGGGACGATGCATCGTGTCCTAATCTGTGAAATCGTCTTACATTTCCCATTCCGTGGTTTACTTCCTCGCCCTTGATGGGAGAGGACTGAGGTGAGGGTGATTATAAGTATGAAAATAGGAAGCGAGAAGTAGGAAGTGTAAAAGACATAAATCGTTAATTGTAAATCGTGAATTCCAATATTCCATTCATTCTTTCCCTTTTCGGCTGATGTCTGACGTCTGACGTCTGGTGTCCATTCTTTGTACTTTGTGAATTCATGGTTGTCTTTTACTTGACAAAACATTAAAAATTAAATAGATTGTGGGCGGAGGTAGATATGATTGATAAAAACATAGTTATCGAAGCTTTATCCAAAGTATTGGATCCTGAAATAGGGATCAGTATTGTAGATCTCGGACTTATTTATGATATTGATATTACTGAAGATGATACCGTTAATGTAACAATGACACTAACGATGCCTGGTTGTCCGCTTGCTTCCAGGATTACACAGGATGCTAAAAATGCACTAAGTAATATAGAAGGTATTAAAGAAGCAAATGTGACATTGACATTTGATCCACCATGGAATGTAGACAGATTGACGGAATCCGCAAAGGAAAAGTTAGGTTATAAATAAAAAGAGGCGGCTAAGCCGCCTCTTTTTATTTAATGATTATTATCTTCTTAACTATACTCCTATTATTAGTAGAAACCCGAACGAAATAGATGCCTGATTTAGGTATTATAATTTCCTTTTTGCCTGTTATAGTCCCTTTATTAAATGATCTGCCGCTTAAGTCCGTTATCGTATAATTGGCATTTTTATTGACATCAATCATTACACCTGTGGGAATACTTCTAATGGATATTTTAGATTTACTAATATTTTTATTGTTCGATATGCCAAATATTGTTGTATTGAAAGAATATATTTTTGAAAATAAACCTTTTGTATTCCCATCATATGCATAAGTTCTCCAGTAATAGTCCATATTTTCATTTAATCCATTATATATAACAGATGTCGTATCAATTCCCTCGCTTATATAGGAGGATTCGAATATAGTATCTGATAAGAATGAATCACTATATATGAAAAACTTATATGTCAATGGATCATCCTCGGGATCAGTTGCATTTAAACATTTCAAAGTTACGGAAGATAAATTTATTGTGTCATCAATAGGATATACAGGTATTGGAACAGAAGGTGCTTTGTTGGCAGATGCAGGTATTCCTATAATTTTTACATCATCTATATACCATCCGTCCTCGGTAACATAGCTGTCGGATTCCAATTTAAATCTAATGGAAACATCGGATGTGTCATAACCTTGAATATCGATAATCTTATTTGTAAATGATGATTGTGTTCCCGTGAAATTTTCAAGTGTACTCCAATTGCCATTTCCTTTCTTTATCTGAACATATCCGTAATCCCAGCCATTTTCAATTTCGTATTTATGCCAGAACGATAGTGTTATATCGCCGGTATCTGTAAAATCGACATCATTAATTATTGCCGATACACTGATATTATTAGAATAACTACTCCCTGGTGAATCTGTCAAACTATGTGAGGTAGAATGAGATGATGATGTTGTAAGAGCCCAGGGTGATTCAAGGTTCCATCCTGATGTTCCCGATTCGAAATCCCACGCGTAAAGAGTATCGGCATCACCTACGGAGAAAGAGGAAGGAGTGTTTATAAATGTTCCATTAAAGTATGTTACAATATTCACTTTTATAACATATGGTGAAGGGCAATCGTCTGTTACAAAGAATCTTAAATCATCTGCATTATATTCTACATTAATAGGGGCTATATCATTGTAATCGGATGAAGGTGATGTAATAACAATATAAGGATCATTGCTTTCAATCTTTAGTGATACATTCGATGCTGTATTTCTTACACCTGCATTTCTTAAAAATGCTGTAACCTGATATGTTTCTCCCGGATTGATACGATTTTTAACACTATTTAGTTCGAGACTCTCTGGATAAACATAAGCACCTGATGCTTTGGATAAAAACACAAGCATTGGTATATTTTCCGCTACCTGTTCGGCAATTATTGCTGAGTCGGGTTGATAAAATGCTTCTCCAACCTCGGCTGTCAAAGGAAATCTCCCGGCATCACCATATCCCCAATCACAAGCATCACCATTTGTGTTATACAACAACTGCCAGGCGGTACCCGCAGCATACCCGTTATATATGATAGAATTATCGCTTAGATAAATGAATTTCAATGAATCGGGAGTAAGTATATCCTCATAACCCCATGGATAGAGAAATAAATTACCGTAACTGTGATAATTCATAATTATATTTATATTCGCGTTTGCATTGATAAAATTCATCATATTTTGTGTTATCGGTTCACTTCCAGCACTTGGTCCTCTGTATGTTTGGGAAGATTGTGTAGGGCTTGAACCTGAATTATCATATCCCCACATATAAGTGTAATTCCTGTTGGGGTCGACACCGTCCTGACTTTCATTGAAATAACCGTTATTGTCATTATCTCTTTTATTTTTTCGCCACATTCCATCGGAGGATGAATCCGAATCCCATATATATCCATCGGGATTTTCTACCGGTAAAATATAAATTTCTCTATTATCAATAAGCCATTTAATCGAAGGATCCGTTTCGTAATTCTCACAAAGATATTTTGCAAAATCCACTGAAATATTACATGTTATAGGTTCTCTGGCGTGATGTACTCCGTTAACAAAGAACGAAGGCTCATTTTCATTGATATCGGGATTATCGGAAATTTTCATTATCCATTGTTCATTGCCCTCTGTGCTTAAACCAATGGAATATTTGGATGTTGTTATACCCGGGAATTGGGTATGTATAGCATCCAGCAAATCTATCATTTCCCAATATGTATAATATGGTCCGAAATTATATCTTCCCTTTAATTTTATCTCAGACCATTTTTTAGTTAAATTTGCTTCAATGATTTGATATTTTACGCCTATAACATCCAACTTGGGCAAATCTGTATTTTTAATAATTGCATCGAAGTAGATGTCGGGTTTACCTCCGATTATATCATCCATACCATTCGATTGAAGTAAATTTATTGTCTCTCTTGTATTTGCTGAAAATACTCTTACTTCAACACGATAAAAATCATTTGCAGATATATTTGCAGTAATTAAAATTAATAAGATTAATATAAATATCTTTCTTTTCATACAACCTCCAATTTGATATATATTATAAGGAAATATTTATTTAAGTCAAATAGATATATGGTATTATTGTGGAAATATAGAGCATAATCCCTTTTCTTTACTCTTTACAGCATAGTAATAGAGATTTATAATACAAATCTATGATAATTAATGTAAGTTGTAAAAAACTATCATTGGGAAAATTCATTGTTGGAGAATGCAAAGGAAGTGTTCTTTATATTGGTTTGCCGGGAAATGAAAATATATTAAAACTCGTACAATTTGCTAAAAAGTGGGGATTTGTAATGTCTATTAAAAATGAGATAGATACATATAATTCAAAATTATTAAGTGAGATTGATGAATACCTGGAATGTAGAAGGACGGAATTCACAGTAAAATATAAAATGTTGGGAACTCTGTTTCAAAAGAAGGTCTGGGAAGAGACGTTGAAAATCAAGTATGGAGAAACATTAAGTTATGGAAAAATTGCTGAAAAAATAGGAGCATACAAAGGAGCAAGAGCGGTTGGTAATGCATTAAGTGCAAACCCCTTGCCTATATTAATTCCCTGCCATAGGGTAATTGGAAAGAACGGCAAACTTATTGGTTTTGGTGGAGGAATCGATATGAAAAAATTACTTTTACGTATTGAGAAGGATAGAAATTAACCACAGAAAGAGAGAACCACCACGAATGCACGAATAAAAGATAATAGACACCAGACGTTAGACATCAGACACCAGCCGAAAAGGGAAAGAAGGAAATAACAACGAATTCCACTAAGGAAAATAAATTTTAACTTTCCCTCCACAGGTGGGAGGGAACAGAA
>CBDVEF010000180.1:0-4086 GCA_965372935.1 uncultured bacterium
GAGCGGATCTTCTATCCCTTTGCAAAATATACTACGGAGATAATGAAGAAATAATAGAAGCAATTAAACCATCCGGCTTCTATAATCAGAAATATAATACATTAAAAAATATTTCAACATTATTTTTCAGAAATTATAAACATTCTTATAGAAATATCCACAGAAATGATATTTCATCAACGAGAAGAAACATTTTGTCAGTAAAAGGAATCGGTAATGAAACATGTGATTCGATTTTACTTTATGCATTTAAAATGCCAACATTTGTAATAGATACTTATACCATAAGAATTCTATTGAGGCATAATTTAATTGATATTAAGGATAAATACAATGATGTAAAAATGTTATTTTCCAATTCTTTGGAATCCAATGCATGCCTCTTTAACGAATATCATGCACTTCTTGTAAGAGTCGGCAAGGAGTATTGTTTTAAAAAAGTTCCCCTCTGTAATAAATGTCCAATAAAAAAGGGAGGTTTATAACCTCCCTTTTTCATTGCTAAAAATTTACCTATCGTAAAACTATAATTTTTTTCGTCCCTGCATTTTTATCATCAATATTTAATTGTGCAAAATATAATCCTTTCGCAAGTTTTTTTGTATCAAAAGAAACCTTATGGCAACCTGCTTTCATTGAGCTATTTAATAAACTAATAACTTTCCTTCCCGATGCATCATAGAGATTTAGTGATATATCAGATGTCTTATTTAAACTGAATTGCAGTTGTCCGATATTTCTAACAGGATTATTTAGTATGGAAAAATTAATATTTCTTTCAACATTTTTAGAATAATTTACTATTCCTGAAGGTGTTCCGTCAAAAATAAACACACCATAATCATAATCTACACCTATAAACTGGGTAGTTCCCTTAGTCCCTGGCAATGGAGTTGCAATGCTTGCATTGCCAAGCATTTGGACATATCCGCCACTCGTATCATTAGATGTTTTAATTATATCATAGTATTTTCCATCACTCACATACAACAAACTGCCATCATTATTTAAATTACAGTAGTTAACATTTGACCTTTTTGGAATAGTATTAATCAAAGATATGGAATTAGCGTCAGTAATATCTATCAACATTGTTCCGTTTGCCCCGTCAGCTATATAAGCGGTATTATCCTTGACAGATATGGCATTTGAATTACCCGGTGAATCATAACTACTAAGAACCGTGATCCCGGTAGGATCCGATACATTAAGAGCTATGACCCCTTTAGTTCCTGCTGCTACATATGCAGTATCCCCCTTAACATATACATCTCTTGCACTAAAAAACGGTGGGGCACTATAATAACCAAGTTCAAAAATGTTTGTTAAATCAGTAATATCTACAACAGATAATCCATATAATTTAGCTGCTACTACAGCTCTATTCCCGTCTATTTTGAAATTTAAAACATTTTTATTATTGAAATTAATACTGTCAACAAGTGTTACATTGAAACTATCATCCATCTTGGCAATGATAAATCCCTTTGTATCACCACTTGCGGCAATTAGCGTATCATCAATAAATTGGAAGTTAAGAAATGTTGTCGGTAATGAATAACTTCCTAAATATATCATATCGTTAAGGTTAGATATGTCCAAAACATCCATATAAGATCCGCTTCTACAAACAAATGCTAATGTATCTTTTACCGTAACGCTATATGGTTGTGATAGAGTACTGAAGAATGATAGTGGTCCGAAATTTAAAGTATCGGTAAGTCTGAAAATAGTCATTACTTCAAAAGTGCCATCCGATGCAATTAATATGTCACTTGAATTGTATACCTCAAGTCTCATTCTCATTGATTTTGTCGTATCAGGGCTTATATCAGGAAACGACCATAAATAATCGGAGAAAGGATCTACTGTATCATCAATTAATGTTGTATGTTGGAAATTATCATTACTGTAATATAATTTTATATAGCTTGCTGATATACTCATATCATCAAAAACAATATTACCATTTTTCCCCGAAAGGAATTTCGAACCATCCATAATGTCCGCGAATCTTCCGGTAAGTGAAGTATTTCCTCCGGCAGGTCTGAAATTCGTAAAATAATGATATGAATACACACCATTGTGGTATGTGTATAATGACCAGTACGGTTCGGTAAAATTCCATGTATCATGTACAATAACAAGTGAGTCGGTCCCATCGTTATCATAACCTACTGCAACAACGGAGTGACCAATATAAGCCTGATGTGGTTCCGACCAATAATTCAAAACATCAAAATGACAAGGAAATCCACCGTCAATTTCATCGGTAAGTCTATCCCATTGCCAGCCATATGTAATATTACCCTGAGATCCTGTAGTCGAAACCGAACCGGTATAACCATTGTAGGAAATTGCTACCGTACGCTGTCCATTGTCAATATTTCCGATATAAGTACCACCTGTCGTTGTATCCGTATTCATTGCCAGGGCAAGCTCTCTTTGTACATTTGTAATATTATAGTCCATTTCGTTCTCACAACAATCCCATCTGTCAACATAATAATCGGTAAGTTTAGAATATCCTCTTGGATCCCAATAGTCAAATATCATTGCACTTGTTGTAGGTGAGCATCCGTAACTCCAATCGAAGAAAGAAACATCGGCAATATAACCCGTTGCTCTTGATTTGAAAATATTATGAAGATTATTCTTATTATTTGCAATTTTTATCCAACCTGAGTGAGTTTTACCCATTTTAAAAGGAATTTTCTTGAACATATTTCTGTATTTCTCTTCTGGAAATACTTTTTTAAAATGCTCCTCTATATAAACACTCTGGTCTCCGTTTGTATATTTATATATGATATTTGCATGGTCTATATAGATGATATTGCTAATTTTCGCATTGCCTCTTAAAGATAAATTTGCCTTTTCGCTGATTTCACCAAAACTCATAAAATAATAGGGCATCCCCTTTGCAACTTCAAGAATCGGCATATTATCTTTTCTTGCAGATACAAGAACATATCCGAAACGATCAACACCCCACAGTTTTTTGCCTGCACTTTCAATTGCTTTCTGATTACCAACCTTTTTAATCATATTATAAACATTCCTATTTTCATTGATATCAGATTCTATTTCCATATCTTGCGGGAATGCTCCACCACCATAGTAGATAGGAACAAGATATGCATAAAGCATTTCATTCCAGTCAACATATGGGATTATCTCTCCTATCGAAATATTATTAACATTATAAACAGAAGAGAATTTGGCTTTTGCTATTTCAATAGCAAGATCTTTATCTACAACACCTCTAAAATCGCTATTTGCTGTTGGTATAGCATAACCCCATAAGTTAACTGTTAAAATCATAGTGAAAAGTACTAAATAAAATTTTTTCATATACAAACCTCCTAATCGTTTATTAAAGATAATAAAATAAACAAAAAAAGTCAAGCTACTGTTCATTCAAATACTTAATAATAATACTCTTCATTGTTAATGCACTATTCCCGTCACCAAAAATATTTTTCCTTCTACCTTTTGGGTGGAAATTATTTATGGATTCTATTATTTTCTCTTTATCATTTCCTATAAGTATATTCCAACCATCTCTAACTGTTTCTTTCCATTCTGTCTCATTTCTTAAGGTTATACATGGCACACCGATTACATATGCCTCCTTTTGTATCCCCCCGGAGTCTGTTACAATTATTCGTGCAAATTTCTCTAATATTAGCATTTCAAGATATCCCATAGGAGGGATTAATCGTATATTTCTTTTGCCAATTAATTTATGTAATAAATTATATTTGACAAGCAATTTCTTTGTTCTAGGGTGAATGGGAAAAATAATAACCTCATTTATTTGAGAAAAAGCATCTACTATCTTGCATAAGCTCTTTTTATCCGTATTTATTTCTCTATGTACTGTTACAAGAATATATTCATTTTCCTTTATCGATAATTGATCTAAAAAACATTTTCTATGCTCTATCTGAGTTAGATTATTCTTTAATGTATCATACATTATATCCCCTGTATTATAAACACCTTTCGATATTCCTTCATTTTTCAAATTTTCAACTGAGGATTTCGTTGGAGTGAAAAGTAAAGAGGATAATTTATCAGTGA
>CBDVEF010000181.1:0-4030 GCA_965372935.1 uncultured bacterium
CCATCCACAGTATTTCTCGGCACTAACCCTATTGATGTTCATGTCGAAGACGGATCAAGTAGCTCACCTATCGAAGGAGCAAGGGTTTGTGTAATGATGGGAACTTCTATATATGCTACGGGATTAACAAACGGATCGGGAGATGTTACATTAACCCCGAATATAACATCAGCCGGAGATCTTGATATTACAATTACAGCAAGAAATTACTATCCTATTGAAGATACGATAGAAGCTATTGTTGCAAGTGGTCCTTTTATTACATATCTGTCAAGTACTATAGATGATGCAAGTGGCAATAATAACGGGCAGATTAATCCCGGAGAGACAATAGATTTATCGATATATCTTAAAAATGTCGGTGTGGCAGGCGCAACGAATGTAAGTGCGGTGTTATCAACAACGGATCCGGATATAACGGTAAATACAAATAGTTCAAATTATGGGAATATAGCAGCAGGCGATTCGGCATTAAGCATTTCGGATTATAATTTCACTGTCGGAACAGTAGGTAATAATCACAGTATTCCATTTGTTCTTAACATTACATCATCCGAATCCACATGGACAGGTAATTTTTCTTTAATATCATATACACCTGTTATATCACAGGAAACATTTGCAATAGATGATGCAACAACAGGGAATAATGATGGAAAATGGGGCGAAAATGAACAGGTTAAGCTTATATTTGGAGTGAAAAACAGCGGTGGAGAGCTTGCAAAGAATGTACATATTAATATAACAACAACGACAAGTGGTATAACAATAGATGATGCAAATGCAGTAATAGGTGATATAAATGTATCATCAACAGTTACAAATAGTTCAGATGATCTACTGGCAACATCAAGTAGTGGAATAGACCCTGGAACAATTGTATATATAAATTATACTATAAGCGGGGATAATTTTGCTGATGTCAGCGGTACAGTGAATATTACTGTAGGACAAATGAACTATATAATATTTGATCTTGATGGGAATCTTAATTCAGGAACAGTAATGAAAACATCATTTGACAATCTTGGTTATTCAGGTGATTATTATACATCTTTTTCACCGATGATAGATAGTCTGAATAACTATTCATCTGCTTTTGTATTTGCAGGCATATATAGTAGTAATACTGTTATTAATGATGCAAACGGACAAAAATTAGACAACTTCTGTCAAAATGACGGAGGGAAATTATATATCGAAGGCGGAGATGTCCTTGGATATGATCCTACAAATTGGTTTGATCCCGGTTATGATTTCAAGCCATTATTTGGAATAAACTATACCGATGACGGTTCCGGTGACCTTGCAACAGTTGGAGGTGTAGCTGCCACATTTACGGCAGGAATGAATTTCTCATACAGTGGAGATAATTCTTATATCGATCATATTTCACCTACGGGAAGTGGAGCATTCGCAATATTCAACAACTCTTCACCTGCTTATGGATGTGGAGTAGCCAAAGATGGAGGTACATATAAAACAGTGGGGATGAGCTTTGAATTTGGCGGACTTACAGATGGTAGTGGAGTAAGCACCAAGGATACGCTTGCCCTTAATATAATGGAGTTTTTTGGCATACACTTGCAGGGTGTTGCAATAAACAGATTTAGTGCCTTGAAGAGTAATAGAAAATTGTCCTTTGGAATAAAGGTGAAGGGTTCCAACCTATTCAGCAATAAACTTGATATAGAATATGGTATCATGCATAGTGGCAAAGTGGAGATAGAGATTTACAATACAACAGGCAGGAAGATAAAGACACTTGTAAATGCAGCGGAAAATGCCGGATATCATAGGATTAGATGGAACGGTAAGGATGATAGTGGCAAGAATCTTGTTAATGGTATTTACTTTGTAACGATTAAATCTGCCGGTAAGGTTAAGAATACAAAGGTGATGCTAATAAAATAAAATTTAATCTTCAACATAAAGGAAAGGGTGGATTTTAATCCGCCCTTTTCTATTGTAAAAATAAATATTGGAGATGTGTTCATTATTCTCATCCGGTCCCATTGACGATTAGCGATCTCGTTTTTTTATTTTCATCTTTAAACTCTTACTTTTTACTTCCTACTTAAATACTTATTATCACCCTCACCTCAGTCCTCTCCCTGTCTGCGTGCAACGCACAGGCAGGCCATCAAGGGCGAGGAAGAAAACCACGGAAGGGAGAAGAAACACCACGAATGCACGAATAAAATAGTAATAGACATCAGACGTCAGACGTCAGACATCAGCCGAAAAGGGAAAGAAAAAAATAACAACGAATTTCACTAAGGAGAAGAGATATTTTTCACCTTTCAATTTCACAAAATAGTACGAATTATACGAAAGATTAGGGCGAATGATTATTCGCCCCTACAATGTGTCATAAATTTCAATTTACGGTTTACAATCCCTATAGAGTTGGCACTCCTATTTTGGCATACCTCATTGACCTGTTTGAAAAAATATTATATTACTGTCTGTTATGTCTAAGATAGGTCTTATATATGAAGATAGTAGTATGAGAATTTGGGTTTATCCGTCAGGAATTATCGAAACAAATTTTTATATATTATCAGATAAATATAAAAATGTGATATTTATTGACCCGGCAATTCATTTTGACGATGAATTCGATGTATTATATAATTTTATAAATAGTAATAATTTAGTCCCGTCTTTCATACTTAATACACATGGTCATTTTGATCATATATCCGGTATAGATAAAGTTAGAGATAAATATTCGATTCCTCTGATGATATCTGAAATTGATAGTAAAATGATTACAGATTCATCTCTTAATTTTTCTAAAGAGTTATCACTCGATATAAATCTAAAAGAGGCGGACATTAAAATAAAAAATGAAGAAATGATATATGCTGGAGAAATAGATATAAAGCCAATATTTACACCAGGACATACAAGAGGAAGTATCTGTTATATTGTTAACAATAATATATTGTTTTCCGGTGATGTTCTTTTTAAATCATCGATTGGCAAGTGTTTTTCAATAGATGATTTGAAATTGGAGAAAGAAATGATTAAGGAAAAACTATTTTCTTTAAATGATAAAATAATAGTACTACCCGGTCATGGGGATAAAACCACAATAAGGGAAGAAAGGGCAAGTAATCCTTTTGTTAATTGTAATGAGGATTAAAAACCCCCACCACCCCATTTTATTATTCTATTTGAAAATCCTGTATAGCTGTTGTTGTATTAAACATATCTGATGCATTTATCATAACTAAATACTTTCCTGTTCCAAGGTTTGGTACATTAGGATCGGCTTCGGCATTATACTTGATAGAGTATACAGAATCAGTGGTTGTTGATTGATATGTATAATCCCAGAAAATACTATCGGATGTATCTTTTACAACAATCTGGTATCTTTGAATACTATTTACACTCTTCCATCTAAATGCAGCATCGATAAAACCGATAGATGAGTCCTTTGGCGGAAAAGTAATTTCGATATATGGTAGTGTCGTTAAATTAAATGTGTGCAATTCCAGATCATTTTCATCTATTATCTTATAATAAATTTGTGTATTGTCCAATATATTGGATGATGAATCAATATACACATCTTCCTGCTTAGATATAATTGTATCTATATCGATATATTGTGATTGATTGTTTAATGCTCTTCTTACTATCAATTTACCGGTTTCTGGAATTTTTTTCAAATTCCATGTTAGTGTAACTTTACCGAATTTTATATTTGTTGAATCAGTTGTAATATTGAATATATTTGATATGTTTGTGAATGTTCCTTCATTATTTATCATATTGCATGAAGAAAGTAATATAATTGAGAAAATAATAAAAAGTATCTTTTTCATCCTTACCTCCGTTTATCTATTCTTGAGTTCCATTTGTGAAATCCATATTATAGACTCTATACTTGTCATCTTTAACAGGATTTGAAAAATCACCGTTAGAATTATATTCCATTGATATAGAGCCGGAAATAGAGTTGCCTAATTTAACCAGGTCAATATTTCGCTTAAAATATGTTGTATCATCTGATGAA
>CBDVEF010000182.1:0-4002 GCA_965372935.1 uncultured bacterium
ATTATTATACCGAATTCCTCTAATCCTTTAAGTGAAGATTCTCTGATGGAAATACAATTTTCTCCAATACCTGCTGTGAAAACAATTGCATTAATCATACCAATCGAGAACATATAAGCACCGATATATTTTTTTATCCTATAGCAAAATATATCAAATGCGAGTTTCGCCCTCATATTACCATCCTCGGATTTTTTCACTATTTCTCTCATATCATTACTAATACCCGATACACCAAATAATCCGCTTTTTTTATTTATAATGTTATTAATCTGCGGTATTGTGTAATTTAAATCATTTTCCATATAAATCAGTATTGCCGGATCAATGTCTCCGGATCTTGTACCCATTAATAGACCCTCAACAGGGGTGAAACCCATTGATGTATCAAATGATTTGCCATTCTTTATAGCAGTAATGCTTGAACCGTTTCCAAGATGGCATGTTATTAAATTTGTATTTTCAATCGGTTGATTCAAAAACTCAGCTGCTTTAAGTGATACATATTTATGGCTTGTACCATGAAATCCATATCTTCTAATTCTGAAATTATGATAGAAATCATAAGGTATTCCATAAGTATAAACAAATGGTGGCATAGTCTGGTGAAAAGATGTATCAAATACAGCAATTTGCGGTTTATCAGGCATAAGTTCCAATGTTGATAATATACCTTTTAAGTTAGATGAATTGTGAAGTGGAGCGAGTTTTATATTATCCCTAATAGTGTTAATTACATCTTCATCGATCAAAACCGATTCAGCATATTTTTCACCACCATGAACAACTCTATGTCCTATTGCATCAATATCATTTAACGAATCTATTGGTCCATATCTATGGTCTATTAAAAGTGTAGAGATTCTTTGAATTGCCCTTGAATGATCCTTTATATTTTCTTTAATTTCAAATGTTTCCCCTCCATTTCTATGATGTATAAATGATTCCTCTTCCCCTATTTTTTCAATCAAACCTTTACAAAGTATTTTATGTGTAACACTATTAATTAATTGATATTTTATTGAAGAACTTCCGGAATTTAAAACCAGTATTTTCATATAACACCTTTAAAAAAGAATGTTATCTCTTTTTCTGCACTTGCAATTGAATCAGAACCGTGAATAGAATTATGCCTGATATCGATTCCAAATATATTTCTAATTGTGCCCTTTTTGGCTTTTAGTGGATTTGTTTTTCCCATAAGATTTCTTAATTCCTCTATTGCATTTGCTTTTTCAAGAACCATACAAACAGTATAACCACTGCTCATATATTTGACAAGTTCATTAAAAAATTTTTTATTTTTGTGAATACAATAAAATTGTTCAGCTTCATTTTTAGAAAGCTTCAAATAGGAGAGGGCTTTTATGTTAAAACCATTCTCTTCAATTGTTGTAATAATTTTTCCAACAAGATGTCTCTCATATGCATCAGGTTTGATTAAGCATAGAGTTTTTTCTTTCATATCTAATGTGTGATCAATGTTCCCGTTTTACCTTCAAGAGCTTTAACGCCATTTTCTATTGAACTTACAATTACCCTTTTCCCACCATTTATAAGAAATGTAATTGCAGATTCAATCTTTGGTCCCATACTTCCACTGGAAAAATGACCTTCACTTAAATATCTTTGGGCTTCTTCTAGTGTCATTTTATCTAAATCCTTCTGATTTGGTTTGTTGAAATTTAATGATACTTTATTAACGGATGTTAATATAATAAATGTATCTGCATTGATATCCCGGGCTAAAACAGCGGATGCTCTATCCTTGTCTATAACCGAGTCGAATCCTTCAAGTGCCCCGTTTTCTTCTTTATAAACGGGGATACCTCCACCCCCAGCGGCAATAACAATCGTATCATTCATAAGAGCATTTATAATCACATTCTTTTCAATTATTTCAAGTGGCATTGGAGATGCTACGACTCTTCTATAACCTCTTCCTGCATCTTCCTTTATTATCCAACCCTTCTCCTTCAATTTTGGAAGATCATCTTTGCTGTAAAACGGACCAACAGGTTTTGTTGGATTGGATATTGACGGATCATTCTTGTTTACAAGAACTTGGGTGACAATTGTTACCACATCTTTATTAATCTTTTCTTTTAAGAGTCTGTTTTGTAGGGACTGCTCAATCATATATCCTATCCAACCTTGCGTTGAAGCATCTATAATGCCAAGAGGCAGAGGAGGAATTTTCCCCTCTGCCATCTCATTTTTTATTAGTTCATGACCAGCTTGAGGTCCATTACCATGTGTGATTACAATCTTATATCTCTTTTTAATAAGGTAAACAATGGGTTCAAGACTTCTTCGTGTATTTACAAATTGCTCATGTATATTGCCCTTTTCTCCATTTCTAATAAGAGCATTTCCGCCAAGAGCTATAACTGCTATATTATTCATAAATTCCCGATGTTTCTTACTTAAAGAAATTATTAATCAAATCACTAAGATCGGGTTTGCCAATTTCCTGAAGCTCATATTTAACTTGGACAGCAGGTTTTTTTATATTTATAATTCTTCTTAAATCTATTGGTGTTGCAATAATAACGACATCACAGTCTGATGTGTTGATAGTTGTCTCAAGATCACTTATCTGTTTTTGATCATATCCCATAGCAGGAAGAAGAATACCTATATCAGGATATTTATTAAATGTTTCCTTAATTTCACCAACAGCATATGGACGAGGATCTACCAATTCGCAAGCTCCGTATTTTTCTGCTGCAACTACACCAGCTCCATACTTCATTTCACCATGCGTTAATGTCGGACCATCTTCCACTACCAATACCCTCTTTCCATTAATAATTTCCGAATTATCAATAAACAGTGGTGATGCGGCATCAACTACTACTGCATTTGGATTTGTTCTGCGAATATTTTCGCGTACGATCTGTATATCGTCAAAGTCAGCAGAATCAATTTTATTTATTACAATCACATCAGCAAGTCTGACATTAGTGCCACCAGGATAATATGTGATTTCATCCCCGGCTCTATGAGGGTCTACTACTACAATATTTAATTCCTTATCCGAAGTGTAAAAAGGTGTGTCATTATTACCACCATCCCAGATGATTACATCTGCCTCTTTTTCCGCTTCATCAAGTATTGCTTTATAATCAACGCCTGCATATATAACACTACCCATTCTAATATGCGGTTCGTATTCCTCCATCTCTTCAATTGTACAGTTGTATTTTTTAAGATCATCAAGTGTTGCGTATCTTTGAACCTTTTGCGCTACCAGATCACCATAAGGCATAGGATGGCGAATCGATACTACCTTTAATCCCCTTTTTCTAAGAATTTCAACAACTCTTCTTGTTGTTTGACTTTTACCACAGCCAGTTCTTACAGCACATATGGTTATAAGAGGTTTTGATGTTTTAATGCGGGTTTCATTTACCCCCATTAATACAAAATCTGCTCCCTTTGCATTAACTATTGAAGCATTATTCATTACTATGTCATAGGGAACATCACTATATGCAAATATAACCTGATTGATATTGTTTTTTTCAATAAGATCACTTAATGCAATTTCAGGATGAATAGCTATTCCATTTGGATAAAGTTTACCTGCAAGTTCAACAGGATATTTCTTATCATCAATGCCTGGAATTTGAGTGGCTGTAAAAGCAACAACTTCATAATCTTCATTGTCCCGAAAATATAGATTAAAATTGTGAAAATCCCTACCTGCTGCCCCCATAATTATAACCTTTTTCTTTGCCATTATTGCCTCCTTCAAATAGGTTATATATTGTTATTCAACCAATATTTTGAGTATAGTATACATTATAAAAAGACTTTGTCAAGGAATCTTTATTCCGTGAGGTAGATAGGTATAGACATATATTCCAGTTTCACTAAGCCCATCAATGTTATGCTGAGCTCTGTGCTGAACTTGATTCAGTATTAATTCAGTACCTACTCTCAGATCCTGAAATAAACCTGTCCTGACGCAGGTCAGGATTCAGGATGACACATTCG
>CBDVEF010000183.1:0-3983 GCA_965372935.1 uncultured bacterium
GTAATTGTAAAATTATTATACTCTGGAAAATCGCTGCGAAAGCAGGAATCTACCCAGTCACTGGCAAAGTCATGCTGGGTCCTGTGCTGAGCTTGATTCAGTATTTATTAAACATCTCATACCAGATCCTGAAATAAATTCAGGATGACACAAGATTCTCTAACATTTCCCGTTGGCGTTGGCGTTCCCCTTTGTGTAATTCGTCTTAATTCGTGTAATAAAGGTAAAAAAATATTTCCCTCTCTTTGTGAAATTGGTTATAAATTAGTGAATTCGTGGTTGATCTCCTCCCTTTCCGTGTTTATATTTTTCTTTCAGTGGTTATTCCCTCCCTTTCCATGGTTATAGAATGTCTACCACCGACTCCTTTTCACGACACATATTTCCTAATCTTCTTAATCCATCCTTTTGAGCCAATTTCTTCAAATATCATTATTGCTTTATTGAAATATTTTTTTGCATTAATTTTATCTTCGGACTCATTAAACATTATACCTTTATAATAATAGACCTTTGCAATTGAAAATTTACTTTTTATCTCCTTAAATATTAAAATTGACTTTCCGAAATAGGATTTTGACTTATTCCACTTTTTTTCTTTCATATACAGCTGACCTAAAAGATTAAACACATTAGCCCTTGTCTCTTTTGAACTTAGTTCATCTGCAAGAGATAAAATATTTTTTAATTTTTTTTCTATATGAATCATATCACCTTTAATTAAACAGAGCGATATAAATTTAAGAGAAATATCAACCTGTTGAAGCCTGGACTTAATTCCCTTTGCAATTGAATATGCTTTATTATAATACCTTTTTGCACTTGTATACATTTCTCTTTCGACATATATATCCCCAATACCTTCAAGACTTTCGACTTCATTTCTTCGATCACCAATTTCTTTGTATATTTTTAATGATTCCTGATAATAATCCATTGCCTTGAAATATTCGCCAATTTTATAATAAATAGCTGCTGTATTGCTAAGTACTGATGCCTCACCCTTATATTCACCAATCTCTTTATAAACCTTTAATGATCGTTGATAAAAATCCATTGCTTTAGAATATTCCCCAAGGAGATCATAGATAATACCGATATTGTTTAAACTTGCAGATTCATTATTACGATTACCCATTTCCTTACATATATCTAACGAATCTTTATAATACTTCAATGCTTTGTTATATTTATCAAGGTAAATATATATAGTGCCCATATTGTTAAGTATTGATGCCTCACCTCTGCGATCACCTATCTCCCTGTATATCTTTAATGCATCATTATAAAATGCAAGTGCTTTAGAAAAATCACTAATATTGCGGTAATAGATACCTATATCATTGAGAGTTGATGCTTCACCGATGCGTTTACCGATTTTTCTATATATTTTTAGTGATTGTTGATAAAAATTCATTGCCTTTGAATATTCACTAAGATTATCGTAAACAATACCTATATTGTTCAGAATCATAGCTTCTCTCTCATGATCACCAATCTTTCTATTTATTTCTAAAGATTTTTGATAATAATCCATTGCTTTATAATATTTCCCAATATAATAGTAAACTCTTCCAATGTTGATTAAGCTGATTTCTTCTCCCTTTTTATCATTCAAATTCTTGTAAATTTTAAGAGATTTTTCAAATCTCTTTTCAGCTTCGGAATAGCAGGCAATCATCTTGTAAACCTCACCAAGTTCAATAGAGCAATCAGCCTCTTCTTTCATTTCTTTTATCTTATGTGCCTTTTTAATTGCATTATTTAGATCCTTTATTGCTTTTTCATTTTCACCAATAGCACTTAAAACATTTGCTCGTTTCCTTAAACATTTCGCTTCATTTAGCTCTTTATTATCTGCTGTTATCTCGTTCAAACACTCAATCGCTTGAGTATAGAACCTTATTGCATCTTGATTTGCATAAGCATTCTTTGCTCTGTCTCCTACAATCATACAGTACTTTATTGCTTTACTATAATCTTTACTTAAATAGAAATGATATGCCAATTCATTAACTATTTCTTCGATATGATTCTCATAAAACTTCAGTAATCCCTCCCCAATGATCTGATGATAATGTAATAATTTAATATCTGACATTTTTTTATAGATTATTTCCCTGATTATATCTTCTGAGAATAAGTAATTTTCTTTAGTACTTTCTCTTAATATCCCAATCTCTATAATTTCATCCATTAGTTTGAATAGATGACCTTCATTCATTTCGGTTATGTTTTGTAAAAAATTGAAATTAAATTCTCTTCCGATTATTGCAGTATATTCCAGGAGACTTTGGGCATCAGCATCTATTAAATTTAGTTTTCTCTCTACAACGCCCTCGATAGAAGATGGAATAGTAATTTTCTTGTCTTTATCGAATATCCATTTTTTGCTATTCCAGACAAGAGCGTTATTCTTCTCCATAGATTTTATCAGTTCCTCTATGAAGAAAGGATTGCCACCGGTTTCTTTGAATATATGGTTTATAAATTCGAATGAGAGATTATCATCTACAATAAATGAAAGCATTTGAGCAACATCAGAGATTTTCAATGGTTCAAGCTCTATATTCTCATAAAGTCTCTCTCTTCCCATTAGCTGTAATATATTTTGTAAGTAACTACCTTTCATCTCCTCAACACGATATATAAGGAAAAAGAAAACAGAATCATTCTTTAATGTCCTAATCAGGTAGTAAAGGAGCTCCGATGAACCTTCATCTGCCCAATTTATGTTGTCCAGACATATAAATAATGGTGTTATTGAACTTTTTAATGTCAGTAATCGTCTTACACCTTCAAAAAGTCTAAACTTATCTATCATCGAGATATTTTCATCTATAATCACTGTATCAGACAATTCAGGTAATATCTTAATCAATTCGATTTGATATGCTTTTGGGATAAGTTTGAAAATATCCTTATCTTTTTCCTTTCCTATGATGGTTTTAAACAGTGCCGCACGTAATAATTCTCTGAAAGGATAGTAAGGAATTGATTTTGTTGTGGGAGACAGAGTACTTTTTATGACTTTAACACCTTTAAATTTGATATTCTTTACAATCTCCTGTACAAATTTTGTTTTGCCAACGCCCACCTCTCCACTAATACATATTGCACCACCTTTCCCCTTAAATATGGATTCGAGAAATTCTCCTAATCTAACCAGCTCCCTATCCCTTCCAACAATATCTTTTGTTGGGATATTTAACCTCTTTATCTTCTCTGAAAATATACCAACCTGATCCCTGCCATGTCTTTTTGCACTATAAAGATTCCTGTCTGCGATCTCAAATAACAAATTCCAATCCTTTGCATTTAAAGGTGATGACGCAATACCAATACTAACAGTTAATCTTATGCGATTGAATTCTCTTATTCTACATTGCTGGATAAAACGTTGTGAAATACTGTATGCCAATTCATATTCTGTATTAGGAAGAATACAGATAAATTCATCACCACCATATCTGAATATTATATCATCCTGTCTCAATTGCATTTTAAGAAATTTTGCAAACTCTTTAAGAACTTTATCACCACATCTATGGCCATATGTATCATTTACATTTTTAAAATGGTCTATATCAATGAATAGTATTGATTCAGATATTTTATTCTCTGCTGTTTTTTTTAACTCTTCAGGTGCTTTTATAAAAAGATAGCGACGATTATATAGGACTGTTAAATCATCAATGAATTCATTTTTTATTTTATTCATATATTGAATTATAAACCCTCTTTTAATTTTGTCAAATATTATATTGATATTTTTGGCCATAATTAGTGAAATTGTAGGGGCAGACTTATGTATCTGCCCTATTCCCTCTTCTTCTCTCTTTGTAATTCCCACCTCCCTCCTGTGTCATTCCTGCGGAAGCAGGAATCTACCCAGTCACTGGCAAAGTCATCTTGAATTTGTAATTGTAGGGGCGAATAATTATTCGCCCTAATTAGAGAAATTCGAGGCTATATCCCCCTCC
>CBDVEF010000184.1:0-3928 GCA_965372935.1 uncultured bacterium
AAACTTCCTTTAAGCATAACGGAACTCCGATTCTTTTAATGATAAATAAATTAATTGTACAAGAATATAGATAAGAACAGTTAATCCGATAAATATATAGTAAATAATTCCCTTTACCATAAGGGGGGGGGTAAATGTATTCATTATTAGATAATTCGAACTTGTTGCAATAATAAAATAAACAATAAATTGAAACAGATATAAGAATCCTCTACCCTGTTTTCCTGAGTAGATTAAGCCGCCGCCCGGTATAATAAGATTTATAAAAAACCCAATTGTCTTTCTCTGAGTAAAATATTTAGTCTTTAAACTCTCGACTATTTTAACTTTTACTGTATCATTCGATACATTTACTATCCTCGAATTACATTCCCTGCATAATTGGGTGTTCTCGAAATAATCCAATTCTTTTTCATATTCCCAATGACCACATATAGAGCATCTTTTATATGGGAATAATTTCTTTTGTTTATTTGCCAGAACAGAAAGTATAATAATATATAGAAGAGCAATTATAGCAATGGGTAAAACATTGATCTTTAAGAAATAGTTGTATAAATGAACATCTTTAAAGATATACTTACTAAGTAATTTGTTTATATAGTATTCTGGAATATTATCGTCTATTAGAATTCTGTTGTAATGATTAGAGCTGTTTTTTGAAAAATTGCTAATTTTATCAAAATCTAATGAATATGCTTTTTCAATTTCTTCAGATGATTTATTTAATTGTAATCTCATTTGATAATACTGAGCTAAATTATAATGTAGTGCTGCATTAGTCGAATCTATTTTAATTCCTTTATTATAATATATAATTGCACTGTCATACTGTTCCTCTAAAAAGAAAATATTTCCTATATTATTTATCAGAGATACATCTGCTGGTTTATATTTAAATGCTGTTTTATAATATGTTTTAGCAGAATCCAAAACACCATTTTTCTTAAATGCAAATCCTAAAAGATAATTGTATATAAATGCATCATTCTTGTTTTTAACCCTCAATTTATTGATATATTCTCTTGCATTATTGTCTCCCGGATTAATATTTAAATTTAGTATAGCACTAATCTCAGATTCAGGAGAATATATTTTAAAATTAATAGAATCTCCTATTGTTGGTATTATCATCATAATCAGGACTAAAGCGGCAAAGACAAATTTTCTTTTTCTTTTTGCAAGACAAATATATGTATTATAAATAAGAAAAATAATATAGATGCAAACAATATTATTAAACCATATAAAAGGGGAAACTAATAATAATATATATAGGGTTCTATAGAAAAACTTGTTTTTGCTTTTTATCAGTCCGGATATCTTTTTTGTGATAAAATCCAAATTTTTAATATAAAGAACAGTAAGGAATAAAAATGATGCATAAAACAACCCGAGATAGGCAATCCTTATAAGGGATGAATATATAAAGATTTTATTTCTAAAATCAGAAAAAGCATTTATTATAAATAAAGCTATATCCTTTAGACTATTTATCGGATTTGTTTTTTGATGAATAATGCTTTGAATTGAATATGATTCCAAATCGGATGAATTTAATTTTATAGCAATATTATCATAATGAGTTGCTTCTATCAAATTGACTGATTCTATACTTTTAATTGATTTATACTTAAAATAAGCACATAAAAGGGGATGTGCAATTATTCCTTTGTTTAAACTTACATCATATATGGAATTTAGTGTTTTCAATGCATATAATGAATTCCCCCTAATTTTAAAATACCTATAAAGGATTAGATTTGCCCCATAAGATCTAGCAGCAAGCATTAGAGATGAATCATAATATATATTAAACAATTTATTTGAGCCAGAAATTCTAAAGAATTCACCAAGTATATAATATCCAAACGGGTTTTCGGAATTTTTATAAATAAAATTTCTAATATTATATTCTGCTAATGATGAATCAATCAGAGAAAAATATTTTTCTCCATTCAAAACCTTAAAAAATGAAGAATCTGCATAAAATGCTTTTTCTTTTAATATTGTTGATTTAATATAATCATCAATTAACAGTTTATCGGAAAATAAGGGGAAAGATATGAATATAATCATAAAAAATATGATATAGGTTTTCATTTTAGTATTCATATAAGTCAAAAATTCCTTTAAATGTTATTTTTACATTACCCTCTAATGTTACTTCCTTCACACTTTTGTTAATATCTTTAAAGTCTATCTTCAGAATTTCATTTGATTTGTTTATAGCATTTATTGGTGGACTTGTAAAGGATTTATAGTATGATATAATTGCAGCCGCAGTTGAGCCAGTTCCGCAGGAAAGCGTTTCACCTTCAATACCTCTTTCAAATGTTCTAATTAATATGTTATGCCTATCTATAATTTGCACAAAATCGATATTTGCACCCTTTTTATCAAAACCTCTATAATTTCTTAATTTTTTCCCAATTATGTTAATTTCAATGTTCTTAATATCGTTTACAAATAATACACCATGTGGTACTCCAGTATTTATAAAATATACCTTTTTATTATCTATTTCTTTATCTACAATAAAGCAGGTATCGGATACATTTAAACTTACCTTAATGGTACTATCACTTATAGTGAATTGATGTAAACCATCAGATGCTCTAAGTTTCCCGGATACCGATGAAATATGTTCAATATAAGCAAAATAAGCTGCAGCTATAGCTCCGTTACCACACATCATAGCTTCATTCCCATCTGAGTTGAAATAAGACATTCTAAAATCATACTCATTGTCAGGTGAAATAATTATTAATCCATCTGCTCCTATTCCTGTATGAAACGAACATAATTTATAAATCATTGATGAATTCAAATGTTTTCTGATTGTGTAATTTATATCATTAATTAAAATAAAATCATTCCCAAGAGCAGATATTTTTGTGAATTTAATAAATGTTTTCATTTCATTGCTATTGCATCAATTTCGATAAGAGTATTTATGTTTTGTTTCAATATATTTCCCTCTTATCAGTACCTTTTTCTGAGATTACTCATATAGCTCATTTCAGATTTCAATCTTTGCTTTCTGTCTATCCTATCAATAATTAACATTCCATTAAGATGATCGATTTCATGTTGAATAACTCTGGCTGCCAAATCCTCAAATACTTTTTCAATCTCCTTTTTCTGTTCATTGTAATATTTCAAAGTGATTTTATCGTTTCTTTCTATTTCAAGATATATACCTGGTAAACTAAGGCAACCTTCTTCATCCTTATTTTTATCTTTGGAATTCGATATAATTTCAGGATTTATCATACAAATAAAACCATCTCCTATATCTAATGTAATAATTCTTTCTTTTAAGCCAACCTGTGGTGCTGCAAGCCCCACACCATTATTCTCATACATTATCTTGCTTATCGTTTTTAAATAATTGTTAATTTCCGGTTTATCTATATCCGTGGGCGGGATTTTTTCTTTTAAGATTGGATCAGGATAGTATCTAATCTTTAATAATGACATTATTACCTCCGTTTAATAAATTATATTATTTTATGAATTATGTGTCAAGAGTTGGAATTATATGTTGGTAGATAGTTATAGACATACTTACCAGTTTAATGAGAGAGGAAAGGATTAAATCTATTCCTCTCTGTTCTAATTATCCCCCTCCTCTCTGTGTCATTCCTGCGAAAGCAGGAATCTACAATTATTTTATAAAAAAGACATTTTATTCTTTCTAACTGTCATATCCTGTCTCCCTTTTTTGTTATATTCCCTATCCTTTCTGTTCCCTCCCTGTCTATATGAAAGGCATTATCTGAAATTGGAGTGATAAAGTTTGGGTAAGGATAGATTTCTGCTTTCGCAGGAATGACAACGCCATAGAGAGCGTAAACCGTTAATCATTAACTATGTGTCTGTCCAATTTATTTCGTGTAATTTGTCCCAATTCGTGAAATAAAAT
>CBDVEF010000185.1:0-3915 GCA_965372935.1 uncultured bacterium
TCATCCAGTCATTGCTATAGTATGCATTAAAACCCATACCCGGAGATATATGCACTATTGAATCAACTGAAGGATTTAAAAATATTAAAGAATTAAATTTATAATTATTATATATATAGGTATTTTCAATTCCAATTTCTGTAGCAAATAAATTCTCTGTAGAAAGCCGGAAATATGTTCTAAAAGTATTGAATTTGTAAAGTCCTCCTATAAAAAGAGAGGTTGGATGAAAAAAGGAATTTCTATAATACGCTCCAAATTCAATGTTCTTAGAATAGTCATAATCGCATAATTGAAAACCTATAATATTATTTATATCACATACAAGGGATGAATTAATATTATAACCTATATCTCCTAATTTGAAATAAAGTTTATTGCCATCAATTCTTAATGTATCTGTTGTAAAATCAAAACTATTTATATCCCATCTCCCCCGTGCATTTGCAAATATAAAATTAAAGATATACCCTTTATTTAATGATAATCTATTTTGAAAGATTCCATTATTACTGTAATAATATCGAGCATTAATATCAAAAATAGTTCCATAAACTAAAGTAAAAGGAACTACCAATACTGCAAATATTATTACTATTTTTTTACAAATCTTTTTTTGCCTCCTGCAATTTCATTTCCTTCATTATCGATATAAAACATTACGATATATTCTCCCTTTTTAACATTACTAATGTCAATATTAATATTTTGAGTGTCCCTGGGCAATACAAGAATATTCCTAATTGAGTCATTAATTATTGTATCATTTTTTTCATTTATTATCAAATAGTTCCCATTAAGATATAATCTATTATATGAATAATTAACATATTGAAGATCAATTTCATTTTTATTATAATGAATACCTTCTATAAATCCAATATATTCCTTTCTCCCTATTTCAGCATATAAAGGAACACCAATACGAGCACTAAACATAAACATATTGGAATAACTACTTGGTTTTGCGATTGTTTCAAAGAAGATCATTGATCTATATTCCCCTATATAAATTGTATCAGGCTTTATAAGTGTTATTCTGATTATCCTTTTCTCATATGGGAGCACTTCGAACTGTAGTGGATTTACTACTATCCAATGTGAAGCAGAGTAATTTAAACTTCCCGGAGGCGCATAAAATTTTTTCCCATTTTTATATCCCCAATCTTTAAAATAACATTTTATTGTAATACTATTACTGTCTCTATTTACAACAATAAGTGAGTCATTAACTATTTTTCTCTGCATTAGGGCAAATTCAAGTTTTGGTGGTGAAACAAGAAATTCAACTGCATACACATAAATTGGCAATAAAAAGATAATAGTAAGAAGCTTTTTCATATTGTAATATGAATTATCTAAAGAGAAAATAGAGAGTTAAACTCTCTATTTTCCCGTAATTGTGTATGTTATTGTTACTGTATTGAAAGCCCCCGCATTTTCGTCACCATCAATTTTCAATTCGTAGTCTTGATTATATGCTGCAAAACCATTTGTTTTGCTGTTTTCATCAGCAATAGTAAAATCAACAGTTGAAAACGCATTCCAATTTCCACCTGCTACAGCACTTCCATTTGCAGTCTTTGCTTCACCTGCATCTGCAAAATATAGATCAGATAATGGAAGTTCTGGAGCAAAATCCTGATCACCCTTTACTGTTACCGTATAACCGTCGTTATCATTTGTCCATACCCTGAGATCAACATGAGGTGTAGCTGCAGGATCCGTTGGCAAATACCACCATGGAAAAGGATCTGTTAAATCGGGATAATTAGTCATAGTGGAAAAATCGAATGTGACACCGTGACTTGCGTTGTCAACATGAATATGTACTATCTTGGGGATTAATACACTTACAGGCATCGTTTGAGATGCAGTCCCAAAACCAGTAGCATTTCCCGTTGCAAAGACCGATACCGAAATGAACATAAGCACAGCGAAAAATAATAATGTCCTTTTCATATTATACCTCCTGTATATTATGGTTTTTTATCCAATATAAAACTTATATTTCCCCTATAGGCACCGGGGGAACTGTTTTTATTAGCATTGAATCTTACATCAATTGAAATATTATTGTTCATATCAACTGAATTTGATCTACGACTTGCAACCTCGATTAAATTTCCTTTCTTAAGTTTAATAAATTTACCTTTTCCTGTTCTAAATTCAAATTTATCGGATTCAATTCTTTCTCCCCTCTCATTAATAAAATCATCCATAGCCATTATATAAAGAGCCCAATTCACATTACTATTTACCTTAATTCTTATAGCTGAAAGAATTGCATTATTCATTCTTAAAGGATCTAATTGCCCCATATCAATCTGTTCTGTCAACAGCTCAAAGCTCAGTATTTCTGGCTGTTTAAGCCTTACAGGTATTGCTTTTATCTCCTTTGCTTCTATTGCAGTAAAAGACAATACCAAAAGGGGTATAAGAATATATATTTTTTTCATAATCACTCATATAATATATAACAAAATTTTTACAAAATGTCAATTGCTTTCATATTTTGCTATTCATAACACACTGTATTATCGTTTATTATGTAATTGATGCAATTATTACATCAATATATAATGTGTGTCGTGTATTTACATACACAAAATGTAGTAGTTCTCGATAATACTATTCGAAAACCATAAGATGTTTATCATTTATCCCTCTTTATCTATACCGGATTTACACAAAATATTAGAGGTGCAATATTTATTTAAATTGTTAGATTATCAACATTAATTCAATTGTATTATATTCCTTCAAATTTAATAGTGATAAATCTTCTCTATAATTCAGATTAAACATATTTATTAAAACATCTAACCAATGCTTTATTTGCATTGGTTATTAAAATATGGGAGATATTGTTGGATGTAATAATATAATTGTGCATAATTTTCCTATTTTAACCACTTGACATTTTATGATAAAGCATTATATTTTATATTAATGGAAATATTAGGAGATTCACTAAATGACAGATAAAGAGTTATCAATTGGTATAGAAGAGAAAATGCGAAATATAAACTGGGAAACATTGAAAGCAGGAAGATCCATATTAAAGAATTATGGATTGACAGATCTTCAATTTGATGTCCTTGTTGTTCTTTTCTTCAATAAAAAAATAGAAACATTAACTGGCGTTAGCTCTAAATTGCATCTTGCTAAAAGTACAATATCAAGTGTTTTAGACAAACTTGAGAAAGAATTTTATATATCAAGAAAAAGAGTTAGATCTGATAAAAGGGTAGTAAAGGTGCAATTGTTAAAGAAAGGCAAAGATATGATACATAGAGTTATCGCACATAGAATAAATTTTATTGAATCTTTAATTGAAAATATTTCACAAAATGATTTAATACTCCTGGATTCCTTATTAGGTAAAATGATAATTAAATTGAGCAACACTTCGTAAATTCCTCATTTCATTTTCTCTCCCCCTTTTTTTAGGACTTAGGATATCCCATATCTTAAGTCCTTTTTAAATATGATGAAATTTCACATCAAGTACATAATGACAAAGAGGGAAAAAAAGGAGAGATTTACCATGAATTCACTAAATAGTAACAAATTACAAGTAGGAAGTGAGGAAGGGAAAAACCACTACGAATTCACTAATTTATAACGAATTTCACTAATTAGGGCAGATAATGATTGGTCCCTACAATTTACGATTAATGATTAACGGTTTACGCTCTCTATGGCGTTGTCATTCCTGCGAAAGTAAGAATCTATCCTTAACCAGACTTTATCACACTAATTTTAGATAATGCCTTTCATATAGACATGGAGGGAATAGAAGGGAGGGGGAATATGACAGTTAGAAGGAATAAAATGTCTTTTTTATAAAACAATTATAGATTCCTGCTTTCGCAGTGATTTTCCAGAGTATAATAATTTTACAATTACAGG
>CBDVEF010000186.1:0-3906 GCA_965372935.1 uncultured bacterium
TGTTCTCTTGTAAAAACCCAACCGGGTTTATCTGCCATTAGTTCAAGAATACGGAATTCAGTAACAGTAAGATTTATTTCAGTATCATTAACATATACTTTATATCTATTCATATCAATTTTCAATATTTCGCCAATAACAATATTTTTGCATTTTAATTTCTCCTGCTTCCCTCTTCTTAAGACAGATTTAACCCTTGCTACTAATTCTCTTGGAGAAAACGGTTTTGTAATATAATCATCCGCTCCAATCTCAAGTCCCAATATTTTATCTATCTCTTCATTTAATGCCGTTAACATAATTATGGGTAAATTTTCAGTTCTTTGATTATTTCTTAATATTTTACATAACTCAAAACCGTTCATATCAGGTAACATAATATCAAGAATTAGTAATATCGGTTTTGTATTGTCAAGCGATTCAATAAAATCATCAGCCCTTTTAAACAATTCAACAGTATAATTCGCCCTTAAAAGGTGAATTTTGATTAATTCGAGTATATCGGATTCATCGTCTACAACAGCAATTAAATTCTTATTTTCTTTCATATATATCCAAATAAATTCTATTTTTTATCTCAAACTATATTATCTTTTAATAAATACATTTACACTTTCTACAGCAATCGAAGCAAAATATCCGTAATAAGAAAATGTATCCTCCAATGGGTTGAACATTCCATATTCGTATGAATTTATATACCAATCCTTGTAATTCGAATCATAACTATAAATATAAAATATTATTGTTTTATATGCAGAAGTATCCGATGTGTCAGGTGAACTTGATAAATATTCCCGTAAAGAAGATGTTAAATAAACTGTATCTGTAGAATATTCATTAAAATCTGTGTAACCGTATAAAGTATCCCAATATACGATAACTTGATAGAGATAATCAGGATTATAATTCCAGTATATTGTATCACTATTGATTGTATCTGCATAATACTCTGTCTTGTTAAATATTACAGGTTCGGGACATTTCGTAATTGTACTTATTTCATAGAAGTCTTTATATTTCAAATATATTGAATACTCTTTAGAAGGTTCGGGATAAAAAGGAATACGATTTACATAATGCCTATTCTGGTCAATACTATCAAACGGGTATTCATTACCTTCATTGTCCTTTAATATAATATTGGCATCGATTATGCCACAACTATCTATTACGATCGAATCTTCCAATGAGTATATAGAATCTAGAATAATAGTATGATAGGGGTTTTTATTATTCAAAATCGAATATAACATTAATTTTCTTAAAATATTTGTTTCATTAATTTTCACACAGCCTGAAATTAATAATACTATAATTAATAAAATTGCCTTTTTTCTCAAAACTCACCTCTAAAACTTATGGATGGGAATATTGGCAAATAAATTGAATGTTTCGTTGGGGGATTTGTAAATGTATCGTAAAAATAAAATATAGGATTATTAAAATTCAGCACATTTATAACACTTAATGATATTCTACTTTTCATTTTAAATATATGGAAATCTTTAGACAAACTCAGATCTATCTTTTTATATGATTGAAACCTAAGTGTATTATATTTCCCATTGACTACAACTACACCACAATCGGATTGCTCTACCCCCTGGTCAAAACCATTATAATTGTCATTTATCGGATCGTACATATAAACATAATCGGGATACATACCTGCTGGTCCTGTATAGGGCATCCCTGTAGCACACGAAAGTGAAAATCCCATTCTAAATGTTTTTGAAAAATTATAATTCCCGACCAATTGAATATTATGTCTTTGGTCATTCTCGGGGTAATACCACCCATCAGCTCCTTGCATCTCTGTTATACTAAATGTATATCCTAACCATCCCGTAATTCTACCCTGGTCTTTTCTTATTAAAATCTCAAACCCAGTAGATAAACCATCTTCGGCAATAAGTGAGTCAAGACTATATGAATTATAAGCAAACGATAGAATATTGTAAAATTTCTTTGTATACAATTGTAGAGTAAGAGGGTATTCTTTATTAAACCAGTATTCAAGACCTGTTACAAAGATCATTGACCTTGGTTCTTTATATTTCGCCATAACGGGAAACCACAGATCACCGAAGAATTGAGAAAAAATATTCTCACTTTTTTTGAATGTTGCTATATTTTGAGAATAGTATCCATAGGCAGTATTAATCGAAAGATCTTCCTGTAAGAGATATTTTATATTCAATCTTGGCGATAAGAAGAATCTATTACTTTCTGAAAAATAGTTGAGTCTAAGTCCCGGATTAATTACGAATATTTCTCCTATCCTAATAACATCCCCCACTGAAACAGAGGAGGAAAACACTCTTTGGGAGTAATTTTCGGTAGAATCGATACCCTCTTCCAGACTAATTCTATTTTTATAAATAAACTTTGTTCGTAAAAATTCTCCTTTTAGTGTAATACTATTATTACTAAAACTATTGCAAATATACTTGATATTTGTAGAAAAATTATGTATCTCATTATCAATATTATACAAACCGCCCAAATCAAATATGTTCAAATATGATGAATATGTAGTTTGAAACTTAACAATATTCAGCGGATTAATTATTCTTGAAAGTTCCCCACTTACCATTCTATTACTCCACAATAATCTGACTTTTCCTGTAAAACCTTCCGTAGTGTCTTCAGAATTCGGAATATCTAAGTGAATTATATCTTCACCATATAATCCGCTTACTGCAATTTTTGTTTTATTATCAATATAATAAGTTCCTTTCCCATTAAAATCATGAAAATAGTAAGGAAATATAAAATCAGTTTTTTTTGTCGTATCAACGAAGTGATTATATGTTTTCGTGAAAGCATCAACAATTATATCAAAATATGTTCTTCTATAAGATAGGAATAGTGATCCCTTTTTCCATATCGGTCCTTCAAGAAAAAATTTAGAACTCAAAAGACCTATTTCAAATATACCTGTATATTTATCCTTTCTTCCCTCTTTTGTGGCAATATCAAGAACTGATGATAATCTTCCTCCATATTCCGCAGGATAACCTCCCGGCATAAAATTCACACTCTTTATTGCATCGGTATTGAATGTGCTGAATATACCACCAAGATGATACGGACTGAATAATACAGCCCCATCAAGTAATATTAAATTTTGATCCGGTTTTCCACCACGGACATAAAGAGCGCTCGAAATATCATTTTTTCTTGTAGCACCGGGTAACATTGCAAGAACATTCAATATATCGGATTCAATAAAATTAGGAATTGATCTAATCTCAGATGTGAAAATTCTAATGTTGGAAAAATTCGGATCATATTTATCCTTTATTCTCGATCCTTTTACAACAGTTCTTTTAAGTCTGAAAGATTCACTAACAAGGTAAATTCTTATATTTTCTACACTTTTACTTACACTAATTTTATAATTCTTTGTTTTATAACCAATTCTATGAACTTGAATTGTATAATCCCCTTGCTCCTTTATCTTTATTGCAAAGTAACCATTTTCATTTGTAAAACTTCCTTCTCTTATTTCGGTTATTATAACATCACAGTATGGTAATGGCTCCCTACTATCTTTTTCAAGTATAATTCCACTTATTGTATAAGCTTCTATAGAAAACGGAATCAATAATACTAACAAGATAAGGAAATCTAATCTACTCACAGAAGGATATTATTAGATATTTATATATTTGTCAAAGGGATTGAATTAATCGAAGTAGATAAGCATAAACATATATTACAGTTTAAGGAAAGAGGAAAGGATTAAATCCATTCCTCTCTGTTTTAATTGTTCCCCCTCCCTTCAATTCCCTCCCACCTGTCATATCCTTACCCACATCTTTTAGAAACATATAAGTTTTAAAGATAATTAATCAACTTATTTTTTATTTAAACTATTATTACTTAAATATGTTGGTA
>CBDVEF010000187.1:0-3880 GCA_965372935.1 uncultured bacterium
CACCTCAATCCTCTCCCATCAAGGGCGAGGAAGTAAAGGGGAAATATAACCAAGGGAGGAGGGAGAACCACCACGAATAAATAGTAATAGACATCAGACACACCAGACATCAGACACCAGCCGAAAAGGGAAAGAAATAACAACGAATTACACTAAGAGAGGTGAAATATTTTTTTACCTTTAATTTCACGAATTGAGAACCAATTTCACGAAGGGGAAGAGGGATATTTTTAACTTTATTACACGAATTAGGGAATGAATTTTATGAAGGGGAAGAGAATAAATTCAAGATGACTTTGCCCGTGCCGGAGTAGATTCCTGCTTTCGCAGGAATGACACAGGGGGAAGGTGGGAATGACACTAATTTCGGTTTACGATTTACGATTTCCTTTGGCTTTGGCACTCACGTTTACACATATAGACATATTTATCAGTTCTAATAAATTATACTGTTATTTCAAATGGAAATGGCATACTTTTTTACTAACTAAAGTGCCACATTTGTTAGTCCTATAGATATACTCTTTCTACATATTGAGATTTTGTGTAGAGACGCAATATTTTGCGTCTAATGTTCCAGAAATGAAAGATATTAAAGAGACGCAATATGTTGCGTCTCTACGGTCAAATGCTGCAGGAATACTTAATTGTCGGTATTTGCATTTTGATAATAAAGAGGCTCAGAATGAAATAATTGGAAGAGTGAAGGAATGTTATTGTATCATATTGAATTATTATGTTGTCATCCTGAAATAAATTAAGGATAAAATTTGTTATTTTTTCAATCCCTAATATGTGACATTTTAGCATTGTAACATCATTTTAATAAATTATACTTGAAATAAAAATCATAATAGTATATTATCAATATAAAGAAACAGGAGGAACGGATGATTGATCATGAAAGAAATATTAAAAACATAGAACTTGAAAATGACAGTTTAAAAAATATAACGAAACAGATTCTTATTGGTCCCAGGGATGGTTTTAACGGATATATGAGGATGTTCATTATTGGAGAAAACGGATATACTCCTTATCATACACACAATTGGTATCATGTAAATTATATAACGGAGGGAGAAGGAATTTTGATGCTTGGTGAAACGGAAAACAAACTTGAAAAGGGAAGCATAGCTTATGTTTCTCCGGGTGTTAAGCACCAGTTCCGGAATACTGGAAAGGGGGATTTAAAATTATTATGTCTTGTTCCAGAAAAAGGGGATTCGTACTAAGTCTTATCTTTACTCTTATTGTATTCCCAATTTTTCTTTTTTCACAGCTTATAATTACCGAAATAATGAGTAATGTTAAAGGTAGTGATAATTCTATCGGTGGTAGTCCTGGCGACAGAAATGAATATATTGAACTTTACAATAATTCGGATAGTATAGTTAACATTAAATACTACGCTATAAGCGACGGTGATGCAATCGATCAATTAGATTGCTGGGATAATACTTATGGTATACTTCCCGATAATGTGATTATAAACGATTCGATTTTATATCCTCATCACTTTGCTGTTATTCTTGATCCCGAATATTGTGATTCGTCATATGGAAACTTCGACTTTTTCATGCCATATATATTTGGTGATAGTACATTGATAATAAAACCAATCAATACAACAATTGGTAACGGTTTATCTACAAACGATCCAATATTTCTTTATGATTCGAATCTTGTAATTATTGATACATATGGGACTCCCTTCGATACAACAGATACAATTCCATTTGATCCGGGTGATGGTATCTCAATGGAAAGGGTATATTTTAATTCCAGCGATAATATTAATAATTGGGCACCTTCAATAGACCAATCCGGATGTACACCGGGAAAGTATAATAGCATTTCAAATGCAAAACTTTTTAATATAAAATTTAATTACAATATCAGTGACCAAATTGTTAATATAGATTATGAATTGCAAAATTTGTTAAATCTAAATCTCGAAAATACATCTATCGTATTGAAAATTTACAGGATTGATACATATTTTCATTTAATAAAAACAATTCCTCTTTTTTCAGGGACTATTTCCGATTCTATTTATATATTTTCATCACTATTTAACGCTGATACAGATGATTTCTATATTTCTCAATTAATATTTCAACAAGAGAATATTAAATTCAAAGATACAAAATGGATATCCAAAGGGGTAAATATTGTACCTCCTATAGTGATAAATGAAATTATGGAAAATGGATTAATAACTTCAGATTGGATTGAATTGCATAATGTTCTTGACACAAGTATGTCAATTGAAGATATTTGTTTATCGGTAAATAATTATAATTATAATATTCCGTTATTAAACTTCTATCCCGATGATTTTATTATACTTGTTTATGACACATCGAAATTCTATAATAAGTATTCGAGAAATATCAAAGTATATAAACTTCAACATAATATTTCATTAAAGAGTAACGATTCTTTAAAATTGACAGTTGGCTCAACTGATTTTGAAATCATCTATATCGATAGGTCTCTACATTTTGATAATGATATAAGTATTGAGCGTATTAAACAAAATATCTCAGGAAGCAACATTTCAAACTGGGGATTTTCAAGAGATCCTAACGGGGCTACACCAGGGATAGAAAACAGTATTGCAAATAAAAACTCAATTGAAGCTAAGTTAAAACCAGCTATTTCTCCAAATCCATTTGTATATAATCTGCATTCATATATTGAAATCAAATTACCTGAAAGTTCTAATGTTATCAAATCTATAAATGTATATAATGTTGATGGATATCAAATAAATAAGCTTGATATTTTAAGTCCATATCAAAAGGATTTCATCTGGATTCCAAAAAATCGAAATGGGAATAGTTTAACAACAGGGCTTTATATTATAGTTATTCAATATATTAATATTGATGGCAAGAGGGAAAAGGTCAAAATCCCTCTTGCTATCAAACGATAATTAATGCATTACAACAAATTCTATTCTTCTATTATTCGCTCTCCCCTCTCTTGTAGTATTTGGTGCAATTGGCATTGATTCCCCATATCCTCTTGCTATTAATCTATTTGATCTGAGACCCATTCTTATAAGATATCCTTTTACCGAATTAGCTCTTGCATAGGATAGTTGCAAATTGTTCTCTGAACTTCCTACACTGTCCGTATGTCCTAGTACATCAATTGTAACATCAGGATATTCCTCCAGTGTCTTAATAATATCATCCAAAATGGGATATGAAGAAGGTTTAATCCTTGCACTGCCTGAATTAAAATAGATACCTTTTAATATAAAATGTGCTCTTTTCTTTAACAGCTCAAAGTTTCTTATAACTGGACCGGATTCAGGAACAATGAATGGAATTGTTTTAGGAATATATTCATCTGCTTTTATTGTTACTTTATATATACCTGAGGATAATACTATTGTATATATTCCCGAGTAAGTTTCGGAAACGGTTTTAAATTCTTTTCCATCTTTTTCAAATATAATATAGGAATTAATGCCTTCCTGACTGGATTTACCAAACACTTTTCCTGTTAATTTAATTCTACCTTTTGCAGGCAATAATTCAATATTTAAAATTTTAGCTTTTCCCTGTTCAATTACTATAAGCTCTATAACACCTGAATAACCAGCGGCAACAACTTTAAGGGTATATGAACCTTTAGGTAATTGTATCCTGAATATTCCATTAGAATCCGTTTCAATAGATTCACTATCCTTGATATCAGGGAAACTTATAATTGCCTTTACGGGCATTCCAGTTTTTGCATCTTCTATCTTTCCAGAAATATACCCCTTATTAGTTATTTTCTTTTTAAGTGAAAAATCAACAATATTAGTATTATTTGCAACAGCTATGATAGATTTTTCCATCCATCTATATCCACTTACTAT
>CBDVEF010000188.1:0-3877 GCA_965372935.1 uncultured bacterium
AGATACATAATTAAATAAACATATGAATATGAAAAAAATAAAAATATTAGATAATGTAATTTTAATTTAGATATAGGGAAAAGGAATGTAAACCAATAGATATATTTGCATATTTCTATTGGTTTACATAATATATATTATATGACCTTATATCTGAGATAATAATGCTTCCAGATACATTCTTTTCCTATTAGCTTCTATTGCTATTTTGTAACCTTTATAATCATTTTCTATTATTTTGAATAAATTAATAGCATCTTCTATTTTCTGAAGTATTTCGTAACATCTTGCTGCATCATACATTGAATAAGGAATTGTAGTTTTATCAAATTTGTTCTTATAATTATCAGGTAAATAATATTTAATTGCTTCCTCATACTTTTTATTCTGTTCATATATTCCACCTAATATATGGTATGAAGACGCATATAAAAACTTATTGCCTTTATTATTCTTAAGAGATCTTCTCGCATCTTCCTCTGCTTTATCATATTGATGCATATTGTATTCGCTTAATGCTTTATAATAGAATGATTTTTTTGCTGAACTTGTACCCCAGTATTGTGTTTGAATATCATTTATGGTGATAAGAGCATCCTGATTATTGCCTGAGTGGATTAAATTAATTGCATATTCTAATTTTATATCCGCTCCTCTCTCCTTTTTATTTTTACTTGTTAAGTATGAATTTAACATAACTATTACAACAATTATAACAATTCCGGCAATTATACTCTGTTTTGTATATGTCTTAAAAAAACTAAATGATTCTATTAATTTATCCTGGATATTATCTTGCTTGATCTCTTGTTTAGTTACCCTTATTTTCTTGATTATCTTGGCCATATAGTACTCCTTTTTATTATTTATCAGTGCCCCTGGCAAGAATTGAACCTGCGGCACCTGGTTTAGGAAACCAGTGCTCTATCCACTGAGCTACAGGGGCAAAAATTGATTTTTATTCTATCATAAAACTATTATATTGTCCAGATAAAAAAGAGATATCTTTATAAATATCTCTTATATATCCGGAAAAATTTATATTTTTTATTTCATATATGATATCATCTATATTATATACATTGCTTTCAAGACAAATCCTTACAGTCCCATCATTCAAATTTTTAACATATCCCTTTACTTCGGGATATTCTCTATTTATAAATCTATAAACCGTATATCTAAACCCAACACCCTGAACCATACCTTTAACAATATAACACATATTCATAGAATACTAACGATTTCATGAACACTATTTATTATGTGAATATTATCACATATTGCAGATACCAAGTATGATGGTTTATAAATAAATAGTCTCTTGTCCATTTTCCTTGCAATAGATATCTCAGAAAGTGTGCCATAATCACCATCTATAGAAATTACGATATCTGCACTTCTAATAATCAAATAATTTCTCATTTCACCAATACCTGTAGGTAAAATTATATCGCAATATCTATTTGCTTCTCTTTTGTTTATAGAGGGAATAATGCATAAGGTTGTACCGTTTTCTTCCTTTGCTCCTTTACTTACTGCTTCCATTACACCACCTCTCCCCCCTGTTATTAAAATATACCCCTTTTTTGCTATAATGTTACCTATTCTTACAGCATCGTTATATATATCTGATGTACATTCCGAACTACCAATAACTGCAATCTGTTTCATTATAAACCCTATAAAATAATTAATATTGGTCGGGGCGACTGGATTTGAACCAGCGACCTCTTGGTCCCGAACCAAGCGCGCTACCGGGCTGCGCTACGCCCCGTTATAAATCAAACAAGTTTCACAAATGTGCAACCTGTTATTTCCTTTGAATTATAATCGTTTTCCCTTCTCTTTTCAATTAGTAACAATTTTTGATACAATTCAGTTCCTTTTGGGATGATTAGCTTCCCCCTAATATTTAACTGTTTCAATAAGGGTTCCGGAATATTATCGGCACATGCACTAACAATAATTTTGTCAAAAGGAGCATATTCGTCCCATCCCAATTTTCCATCACCGACCTTCATAAAAACATTCATATAATTAAAATTTTTATTCAGTACATTTTTAGCTTTATTGCTTAATTCCTCGATAATATCTATTGTAAATACTTTGCCTGCTAATTCTGCAAGTAATGCAGTTTGATAACCGGAACCTGTACCGATTTCTAATACCTTGTCGTTCTTTGTTATATCAAGACTCTGAATCATTAATGCAACAATGTAAGGTTGTGATATGGTTTGTTCAAAGCCAATACCGAGAGGATAGTCTCCATACGCTTCCTTCCCTTGAAATGCCTCCGCAACAAAGAGATGTCTTTTAATCTTCAGAAAAGCATTTATAATTTTTCTATCTGTAATTCCCCTTCTTACAATTTGCTCTTTCACCATCTGCTCAGCAAATTTATTATAATTCAATATTAAACTCCTTTTTTAATACATCAATTGATTTGTAATCTGTTATATCTATTTTAAGTGGTGTAATTGATATGTAATTATCATTAATCGCCATATAATCAGTGCCGTTCTCATTTTTCCATAACGGTTGTTGCCCACCAATCCAATAATAATCTTTTCCACGAGGATCCTTTTTTTTCACAATAACATCATCATATCTTCTAGTTCCTAATTTAGTAATTCTTATGCCTTTAATTTGTTTTGATGGTATATTGGGAAAATTAATATTTAAAATAAACCTATTCTTCTTTATTATAGGGTATAATTCTTGTAATATCCTGGGCAAATAATCTCTAACACCCGAAAAATCAACCTCATCAAATGAAGCTACTGAGATTGCAATTCCAGACTTATTCCACATCGCACCTTCAAATGCTCCTGCTACAGTTCCCGAATAAAATATATCTTCCCCTAAATTTGGCCCATGATTAATTCCTGATAAAATAATATCAATATTCATTTCCTTTAAAAAACCGTTTAAAGCAATTAAGATACAGTCAGTAGGCATTCCAGTAACAGCAAAAATGTTATTAGAAATTTCCTTTATTCTAAGCGGTTGATGTAATGTCATACAATGGCTGCTAGCACTTCTCTCTCGATCGGGGGCAAAGATAAATACATCATGATTCTTATTAAGCATATTAAACAGAATATTAATACCTTCTGCTTGATAACCATCATCATTTGTAATTAATATTTTCATACTACACCCAAACATACCTTAATATAAGAGAGATAAATCTAGAGGTATCGACAATAGGATTTATGGAACTCTTTTCACTGCCATAAAAGGTCTTTATTTTATATTCACCGATTTTATATCCACCTCTACCTATTTGAATTAATATCTCCGATTCGGTTTCAAATCTTTTTGTCTTTAATCTTATATTAGGGATTAATTTTGTTTTCATTATCCTAAATCCTGATTGTGAATCATAAACCCTATTTTTACTCATTAAGGATATTATAAGTGAAGTAATCTTATTTACGATCTCTCTAATATAAGGCATTTTACTATAATCGATGCGTTTGCCTATAACAATGTCATAATTACACTTTTTAGCGATTCTTAGTAAACATTCAATCTCTTCGGGATTATGTTGATTATCTGCATCAATCATTGCAATATAGTCATAATTATTTTTATATGCATAGTTGAAACCTGTTTTTTGTGCTTCACCTTTACCTCTATTTTTTTCATGTCGTAGAACATTTATATTATAGCTCAGAGCTATATCATATGTATCATCATTTGAACCATCATCTACAACAAGTATATTCTTGTATCCCAATGTTTTCACTCGTGTAATAACATTCCCAATTAATTTACTTTCATTATAAGCAGGTATCAATACAAGTAATCTATCTTTATCCATATATAATAATGGTCGGGGCGACTGGATTTGAACCAGCGACCCCCAGCC
>CBDVEF010000189.1:0-3853 GCA_965372935.1 uncultured bacterium
TATAAACAAAATTTACTACAAATAATGCTAATAGTAAAATTAGTAATGATTTCTTCATACAACCTCCTAAAATCATCTTTTCTAAATTATATCTATCTGTATTTTTTTGTCAAGTATGTACTGACATCGTCTGAACAAATAGGTATGGACATATGTCAGTTGCATTAAACACATCATTACCATTGCGAGGAGTGAAATGACGAAGCAATCTAAATTTACTCTTGTGAGATTGCTTCACTTCGTTCGCAATGACATTGTTTATTTGCCCCCTCCCTTCTGTTCCCTCCCACCTGTGGAGGGAAATTGGAAAATATCCCGTTTCGTGTAATTTTCTCTAATTCGTGAAATTAAAGTTAAAGATTATTCCCCCTCTCTTTGGTGAAATTCGTTGATATTCTCTTTCCCTTTTCGGCTGACGTCTGATGTCTGGTGTCTGGCATCCATTATCTTTTATTTGTGAATTAGTGGTGGATCTCTCCCTCTCTCTGTTATCTCTTCCCTTCGTGTAATTCGTTGTTATTTCTTTCCCTTTTCGGCTGACGTCTGATGTCTGGTGTCTGGCGTCCATTATCTTTCATTCATGAATTCGTGGCTATTCCCTCTCTCCTCCCAATAACTTCCTATTATCTTGACCTGCAAAATCAAAACCTGTATTATTAGATATGGAATTGGAATCTGTAAAGAAAAAACTTATAAGTATAATCGAAATCTCATCATCATTTAATAATAAAAATACGCTTGATGAATTGCTCGTTCAGATTGCAAACAAATCGATTGATATTTTGGATTGCGAAAGGGTGAGTCTTTTTATTCTCGATAAAACTAATAAATTACTATGGTCTAAGGTTGCAATAGGAGCAGGACGCATTGAAGTTCCTTATGAGCAGGGTATTGTAGGGTATTGTGCTCGATCAGGTAAAATTGTTAATATTAAAGATGCATATACCAATAAATATTTTGACAGATCAGTAGACCAAAGAACAGGATACAAAACTAAAACTATTCTCTGTATACCTTTGATTGCACTTAATGGTGAAATATTGGGTGTTTTTGAAGCGATAAATAAGAACAAATCTGTTTTCAATGATGATGACATTCAAATAGCACAAGTATATTGCACAACAATCTCAAGAGCAATTGAAAACAGTAAATTATATCAGGAACTAAAAAGAACATTTTACAATTTACTCGAAACACTTGCATCAGCAATCGATGCAAGACATCCGATAACTTCAGGTCACTCAAAAAGGGTTACAAATATTGCAATGAGAATTGGGAATGCATTTAATTTACCTGAAAAGGATATTGAGAAATTAAGGATTGCAGGTCTACTACATGATATTGGCAAAATAGGTATTAGCGATAGTGTTCTCAAGAAACATGGGAAACTAACTAATGAAGAATATAGTGAAATGAGAAGACATCCTTTGATCACATATTATATTTTAAGAAACATTAATTTTCCCGAAGGAAAAGAAGACATTCCTTTTATTGCAAGTCATCATCATGAAAGACCCGATGGCAAAGGTTATCCCGACGGTTTATTATCAAATGAGATTCCTCTTCTTGCAAAGATACTTGCAATTGCTGACATATTTGAAGCTCTATCAGCAAAAAGAGAATATAAAGAACCATTTGACCTTCCAAAAATTAAAAGAATACTTTCGGAGGAAAAAGGCAAACAGGTTGATGGTAAGGTAGTGGATAAATTTTTTACAATTATAGACGATGTTTTTAAAGAAACTAAAATTGATCAAAAAGAAATTACACTATTCTAAAGGACTTCAATTTTCCTGCAAACACGATTGCGATAAGTGTTGTAGAGGAGAACCCGGAGCAATTTTAATATCTAAAGATGATATAGAAAGAATTTCTACATACTTAAATATTTCACAATACGATTTCATTAATAATTATTCAAGACTTATAACAGATTTTTTTTCAATCAATTTTGGATATATCAAAAAGGTATATTCAATCAAGGAGACAGATGGTGGTTCCTGTATTTTTCTCAAAGATAGAAAATGTTCAATTTACTCTATTAGACCATTTCAATGTAGAGCTTATCCTTTCTGGCCATCCATTCTCGAGACAGAAAAAAACTGGGAAGATGAAAATAAATATTGCCCCGGCATTAACCAGGGCAAATTATATTCCTTTGAGGAAATTTATAAAATACTTGAAGAATTCTCTTCTCAAAACTTTATAACTGATAGTTCAGAATAATTTCGGTCCGGATTTCGCCACATCTTCCTCTATACCTTTGAATTTTTTAATATTTCCATTAAATTTATTTGCTAATTCCTTTGCCAATCTGTCATATTCTTCCTTGTTGTCCCATGTATATATCGGATTCAATAATTCGTCAGGTACACCAGAACATTTTTTTGGAATCATAAGATTAAAATAAGATTCTTTATAAAAATCTGTATTATCAAGCTCTCCGTTTAATGCAGCTGTTACCATAGCTCTGGAATAAGGAAGATCTATCCTTTTTCCTATACCATACGGGCCTCCGCTCCAACCGGTATTTAACAAATACACCCTGGTGTTATATTTTACCATATTTTCTTTAAGCATTTTTCCATAAATTATTGAAGGTCGAGGCATAAAAGGAGCACCAAAACAGGTTGAGAATGTTGCCAAAGGTTCTGTAATTCCTCTCTCTGTCCCTGCTAATTTACTTGTATATCCCGAAATAAAATAATACATTGCCTGCTCTTTTGTTAATCTTGAGATTGGTGGAAGAACTCCGAATGCATCAGCAGTTAAAAATATAATAGCATTGGGATGATTACCAATTCCGGATAATTCTGCATTGGGTATAAATTCTATAGGATATGCAACCCTTGTGTTTTCAGTATATTTAGCATCATTATAATCCGGCACTCGATTAACATCCAGAACAACATTTTCTACAATAGCACCTGCTTTTATTGCATTCCATATTTGGGGTTCTTTCTCTTTACTTAATCTTATACATTTTGCATAACAACCACCTTCAAAATTAAATATTCCTTTGCTGCTCCAGCCATGTTCATCGTCCCCAATTAGTTTTCTATTCGGATCTGCGGAAAGTGTGGTTTTTCCTGTCCCGGATAAACCAAAAAATAGAGCGGTTTTCCCATTCTTTCCTATATTTGCCGAACAATGCATAGGTAATACATTCTGCTCAGGCATTAAATAATTCATAGTAGTGAATATTGCCTTTTTTATTTCCCCTCCATATCGTGATGCTATTACAAGAATTATCCTCGTTTTAAAGTTAATGATTATTGCTGCCTCTGAATTTATTCTATCAATCTCTGGTATTGTTCTAAAATTCGGGACAGCAATCAATGTAAAGTCAGGTTTTATATTTTTCAGTTCTTTTTTATCCGGAACAATAAGCATCCTATCTGATAATATTGCTGAATCAGGATTTTCGCTTATTACCCTAATAGGCATTCTATAATTTTTATCAGCACCTACAAAGCCATAAAATATAAAAAGATTCTTACCCTGTAAATATGCTGTAACTTTCTTATAAATATTATTATATTTTTCCTCGGATATTGGTAAATTTGATTTATCCCATTTTATTTTATTATGTACATCTTCAGTGTCAACAAAGTATCTATCATTAGGAGATCTCCCTGTATATTTCCCAGTCCATACACACAATGCCCCTGAATTTGATAATATAGCATCTCCGTCTCTTATTTTTAGTGCTATTTCGAAAAGCTCCATAACATTTAAATTCTTATAAATCTTACCTGTATTCGTTATGCCCAATTTTATAAGTTCATTTTTCATATCAATACAATCACCTCCAATAGTCCTTTATATTACATTAGTGAAATAATTTCAAGTA
>CBDVEF010000190.1:0-3828 GCA_965372935.1 uncultured bacterium
ATCGGAAGGTATAATTCACACAGAAGAATTTGATGATATTGAAAAATGGAAACCGGAAATGGAGGTTGAGATATTTATCGAATCCTTTGAATCTGAAGATGGTTTAATCCTATTATCAAAGAGAAAAGCGGATTTTGAAAAGGTATGGGACAAGATTAAGGATTCATATGACACTAACCAAAATGTTGTAGGAAAAATCAGAAAAAGAGTCAAAGGTGGTATGATTGTCAATGTGCATGCTGTTGAAGCATTCTTGCCGGGTTCACAAATTGCTCTTCATCCCATTAAAGATTTAGATAGCTTGGTTGGAAAAACTATGGAGTTTAGAGTAATAAAATTGAATTTCAAGAGGAGGAACATTGTAATCTCTCATAGAATCCTCCTGGAAGATGAAATTAACAAGAAAAAAGATGAGTTACTTAAAGAACTTGGAGTTGGGCAGATTAGAGAAGGAATAGTTAAAAATATAACTGATTTCGGTGCTTTTGTAGACCTTGGTGGTATCGATGGATTACTTCATATTACTGATATATCCTGGGGTCGTATCAATCATCCCTCGGAAATGTTTTCAATTGGAGATAAAATTAAGATAAAGGTAATCGGTATAGATGAATCTAAAAACAGGGTTAGTCTTGGTATGAAACAACTTTATCAACACCCGTGGACCGACATTAGCAATAAATACCCTATAGGGAAAAAAGTCACAGGCAAAGTAACATCAATTACGAATTATGGTGCTTTCGTAGAACTTGAAAAGGGTGTTGAAGGTTTAATTCATATATCTGAAATGTCATGGACAGAGCATATTAAACATCCTTCTCAATTATTATCTATTGGTGATAATATTGAATCTATTGTACTTAATATAGATAAGGAGAACGAAAAGATTTCGCTGGGTTTGAAACAGGTAAAAGTAAATCCGTGGGAATTGATTACATCAAAGTATCCTGTTGGTTCGATTGTTGAGGGAAAAATAAGAACCCTTACAAATTTTGGTGCTTTTATTGAAATAGAACCAGGTATTGATGGTTTAATTTATATTTCAGATCTTTCATGGACTAAAAGAATCGAACATCCAAGTGAAATATTAAATAAGGGTGAAACAATAAAATGCCAAGTATTATCAATTGATTCTGAGAACAAGAAAATATCTCTTGGACTTAAACAGATGCAAGAGGATCCGATGAATACAATAGATAGCGACTATCCAGCTGGCTCACATATTGAAACTACAATAGTCGAACAGTTTTCAAAAGGTTACATTATTGAATTACCAAACGGTTTAAGAGCTATATTACCAGCTTCTCATCTTAGTAAAACGGATTCACAATCCGAATCTACATATAAAACAGGTGATAAAATAAACATTAAAATTATACAGATAAATAAAGCTCAGAGAAAGATTGTTGCAAGTGAAAAAGAATTTATCAAAGATATTGAACGTATAGAAGTTGAGGACTATCTTAACAAACAGGATAATTTCTAATGAAATATAGTGGGGGAATATCTCCCACTATATAACTAAAGTATACTGGAGGATATGTGGCAGATAAGTTCATTGTAATTGTTGGTGGAGTAATTAGTGGTGTAGGAAAAGGTATTGCCACTGCTTCAATTGGTAAAATATTACAAAAATTTGGCTATAAAATAACTGCTGTAAAAATAGATCCGTACATTAATTATGATGCAGGAACATTACGACCAACTGAACATGGAGAAGTTTGGGTTACATACGATGGGGGAGAAGTGGATCAAGATTTAGGTAATTATGAACGATTCCTGGGAATACATCTTTCAAGATATAATAATATCACAACAGGACAGGTATATGACAAAATAATCAAAAACGAGAGAAAGGGTAAATATCTGGGAGAAACAGTCCAATTTATACCGCATGTTCCGAATGAAATAATTGATAGAATTAAAATAGCCTCTAATGATAGTGATATTTGCCTGATTGAGATAGGTGGTACTGTTGGAGATTATGAAAACATACCTTTTCTTTTTGCAGTTAAGAGTCTTGAGAAAGAATTATCAAAAGATAATGTTCTTTATGTTTTAGTGAGTTATATGCCTATTCCGAGCAATATCGGAGAAATGAAAACTAAACCTACACAACAGGCAATTAAATTATTAAATGAACATGGAATATTCCCTGATATCATATTAGGTAGAGGGGAAAAACCATTGGATGATATAAGAAGAAAAAAGATAGAGACATATGCAAATATTGCTTCAGAATATGTTATTTCTGCTCCAGATGAAGAAATTTTATATGCTATACCTCTTAATTTCGAAAAAGAACAACTTGGGAACAAAATACTTTCAAAACTTAAACTAAAAAAGATAAAATCTCCTGACTTCTTAAAATGGGAAAAACTTGTTAACTATATTAGAAAACCTGATTTTAATATTAATGTAGCAATGGTTGGCAAGTATGTGAATATAGGAGAATTTAGCTTAAAAGACAGCTATATAAGTGTTAATCAATCACTTGTTCATGCAGGCGCACATTTACATACAGGAGTTAAAATAGACTGGATTGAGGCTGAAGATATTGATAATTATAATAATGCAGAGAATGTTTTAAGTAAATACAATGGCATTTTAGTTCCAGGAGGTTTCGGATTAAAAGGTGTTAATGGAAAAATTAATGCAATTAGATATGCAAGAGAAAGTAAAACACCATATCTCGGTTTATGTTATGGATTACAGCTTGCTATTGTTGAATTTTCGAGAAATGTATTGGGAATCGAAGATGCAAATACTACTGAAAATGATCCTGAAACTAAAAATCCCGTCATTGATATAATTAAGGCACAAAAGAAAATTATTGCAGAAAGTAGATATGGTAATACTATGAGACTTGGCGCATATTGTGCTATTCTAAAAGAGGATTCTTTAGTATACACATATTTTAAGAATATGAACAGAGTTTATAATATCGCTGGAATTAATAATTACTTCTCTGATGTATCTGATAAAGAGAAAAGGATAGGAATAATTAATTTAAATGAAAATAATTCCTTAGTGATTGAAAGACACAGGCATAGATATGAGGTAAATCCAAATTATATTGAGCGATTGAGTCAAGATAATTTGAAAATAACAGGTTATCACAGGATGTTGGATGGTACTATACTTGTCGAGTTTATTGAACTTGATAATCATCCTTATTTTGTTGCTACTCAAGCCCATCCTGAATTTGAATCAAGTCTTGAAAATCCATCACCGTTATTTTATGGTTTTGTAAAAAATATGTTAAAAAAACTCTAATTTGGGGACTTGCCAAAATCATTTTATATGCATATATTACAATGTTATGAATTATATTAAAAATGAGAAGATAGAAGAAATTCTTTCTTCTATAGATATAGTTAATCTTGTAGGGGAATATTTGGATTTAAAACAGGTTGGTTCCAATTTTAGAACATTATGTCCATTTCATAGTGAAAAAACACCCTCGTTTTATGTTTCCAGAGAGAAAAATATTTATCATTGCTTTGGTTGTGGTAAGTCAGGGAATGCTATTAAATTCCTAATGGAATTTGAAAATATATCATTCATAGAATCCCTTATTATACTTGCAGAGAAAAGTGGAATCAATTTGGAGAGAAATTATATAAGCACTCAAAAAGACAATTCATATTTTAAAATATTGGATGATGCTAAAAAATATTATATTGAATCGCTATTTTCACATAATGGAAAAACTGCACTGCAATATTTACAACATAGAAATATTAATTCAGATACAATCAAATCTTTCTCAATCGGATATTCTTCATCCAGAGGACTCACATTATTTATGGAAAAATCTGGATGGAA
>CBDVEF010000191.1:0-3807 GCA_965372935.1 uncultured bacterium
TCAGGATTCAGGATGACACATTAGAAAATCGTTAATCGTAAATCGTAAATTATAGAGGGAAACTGTGTCTGCCCTAATTTGTAAATTCAAGTTAAAAATTATTCTCTTCTCCATTCGTGTAATTCGTTGTTATTTCTTTCTTTCCCTTCTCGGCTGGTGTCTGATGTCTGAAGTCTGATGTCTATTATCTTTTATTCGTGAATTGGTGGTGGGTCTCTCCTATTCTCTTTTCCCCTTCCCTTCTGTTCCCTCCCACAATGTGGAGGGAAAACTACTATGTGTGAGAGGTTTCCCGATTTCTCACTTCCTACTTCCTACTTGATTCTTGTAACTTGTTACTCACTCAGTGGTTAAAATATAAACCTCATTCCTATACCACCATTGATGCCAAAATCAGTTGCAGGAATAAGATCCATATATGGAGCAATTTCCATAAAAATGTCAAATGGGGCATTATAAGGTATAAACTCAATTCCCAATGCACCTTTAATACCAATCCTTGAATTATTTGAGAGAATTATCCTACCTCCGAATCCGAAATATAATGGTATAAGAACATTTCTTGAATGAAAAACATTATTTGCTTGAATTAAATAATTAGTATGTAAATATATATTTTTAGAAAAGATAGAATAGGCAATTGCCGCATCTACCGCAGTTGACCTTGATGTCCACATCTTAAGACTAATCCCTGTTGGTTCACCGATTATTGCTCCGACACCATACCTAAAATGCTTAACAGGTCTTTTTCTTCTTATGTATCTTCTACCAAATAATGGATAAAACAATATCATTAGAATAATTACCAGACTTAATATTTTTTTCATAGTATCTCCTTTTCAATATACCATTAAATATATAACAAAATTACATATATATGTAAAGTATAGCTTGCTGAATATATAAAATGTAGATTATAAATTTATGCTTAATTCCCTCTGACAATTAGCATCCCCGTTTGCATTTCCTCCTCACCTTTTATTTAGAAGTATCACTTGACATAGATTTATCAATTTGATAGAATAACCTAAACAATAAAAGGAGGTACGTTAGATGAATAAACTACTAACGAGAATAACTCTTTTGGTCGCAATGGTTATGATAACAATAGGATTAATGGGATGTGGACCAAAAATGGCTAACAAAAAGCAACTGTCAGAACTTGATGAAGCAAAATCAGCATTTGAATCAGCTCAAACAAAATATGACAATCTTGTCACTGAAAAAGATAAACTTGAGACACAAAAATCAAATTTAGCAACTCAACTTGAGAATATCACCACTGAGCTTAATGAATGCAAAGAAAAAACAGGTAAATAACGGAGGAGAATATGAAAGGAAAAATAACATTAATCATTCTAGTAATATTTCTTATCGCTTTCTTCTCTGTTTCATTGAGTGCTGCTGAAAAGAAAATCACAGGAAAAGATGCATTATCAATGATTGAGAACTACAAAACAAAAGAAGCTGAACTGCAACCAAAAATAACCGAAGTAGAGGAAGTAGTAGAATTACTTCAAACAGAGGTGGATGAATTGCAAGGAAAGGTTGATGAGATAGGAGCAGAGCTTGAGCAATGCAAGATAAGACTTGCTAAAAACTCAAAATATGTTGTAGTACCAGGTGATTGGCTATCAAAACTTGCTGAATATGACAAGGTTTATGGACACGGAAACTACAGACGCTGGCCAGAAATTTATCGTGCTAATAAAGATCTTATCAAAAATCCAGATCTAATTCTCCCAGGATGGGAACTTAATATCCCACGTCCCTAATATAAATATTTATAGGAGGGGGGGCTTCCCCCTTCCTATAAATTAAATATGAAATCAATATTTGAAATTGAAAATATAGATAAATTAGCCCTGCTGGGGCAAGGGGATAAAAATATAAGGTATATTAAAAATTTTATACCTGTTAGTATAATTCTTCGTAATAATAAATTAATATTAAGTGGGGAAAAAAATGATATTGAAAAAGCAAATAAAATTTTAGACATATTTATCAATAAAGTAAGGGGAGGAAACTATATTTCGGAAGATGATTTGCATTTTGCTGTTCAATCGGTACTTAAGGATTATAGCCATGAATATAATAATATTACAATAGATACATACAAAAAAAGGATAAAACCTCGCAGTAAAAATCAATCGTTTTATATAGATGCTATACAAAACAGCAAAATTGTTATTTCAATAGGCCCAGCGGGAACAGGTAAAACATATCTCGCAGTAGCTAAAGCCGTATCGGATTTAAAACAAAATAAAATTAAAAAGATAATACTGGTTAGACCTGCTGTTGAAGCTGGAGAATCTCTTGGTTACCTGCCAGGTAATTATGAAGATAAAATACTCCCCTATTTGAGACCTTTGTATGATGCTTTATATGATATGGTTCCCTTTGATAAGGTTGAAACCTTAATTAGCAGACAGACAATTGAAATCAGTCCTCTTGCATATATGAGGGGACGAACAATGTCTGATGCTTTTGTTATTTTAGATGAAGCTCAGAACACAACACAGATACAGATGAAAATGTTTCTTACAAGAATGGGGTTAAATACAAATCTTGTAATAACCGGAGATATTACACAAGTAGATTTACCCAGTGGTGTTTTTTCCGGACTTATTGAATCACAGAATGTTTTAAATAATATCCCAGGTATTCAATTTGTTTATTTTAATGAAAATGATGTAGTAAGACACCCACTCATTCGGGATATTATTCTGGCATATGAAAATTATAATGTAATAAAGAATGGGAATGAAGAAAATGATAAATGAAATAATCAATTTTTATAAAAAAGCAAGTGCTTATAAACATTTTTCAAAATATCTCTGGATTTTCTCATTATTAATGGTAATTCTATTCTTAAATATAATAGTTCCGAAACCCAGGAATCTTGCAATTAGAATTAATGTAGGGGATATCGCCACAAAGGATATTATTGCACCGTATAATTTCCCGATTTTAAAGGATAGTGCTAAAATTGCGAAGGAAAAAGCCAAAATAATAGACAATACCTTTCCTGTTGTTGATTATAAGGAAACAACAACCGTTAAAATTAAAGATGATATAAACAAATTTTTTAATTTAATAAATAAAGAAATGTATAAGCAAATACCCCTTTCAGATAAAATTGCTTATGTAAAAAGTATCAGCAACACATCATTTGATGATATTATATATAATACATTTCTAAATAAAGACAATATAAAGATTGAAGTGTTTTTCCTAAAACTTGTTGACAATTTGTACAAAAATGGAATAATACAGGATAAAAGTAAAATACCCCTTGGGAATAATAAAAAAGTAATATTAAAAATTCACAATACAGAGAAAATAGTAGATGTGGATGAGCTTTTCTCTAAAAAAGAGGCATTGATATATATTAAAACAAAATCTAAGACAATATTGAATCCGACCCTTTTCAAATCCATTGAAGCTCTATCCGAATATTATATAAAATCCAATCTTGAATACAACTCACAGGAAACCATAAACAAACAGAATGAAGCAATTTCTGCAATTAAACTTGAAAAGGGATTCGTATCAAAGGGGGAAATGATAGTTCGTGCACATGATCCTATAACATCAGATTGCGAAGAAAAATTAATATCAATGAAACAATCGCGACCAAGCAATTATAAAAGAGAACACTTTCAAATATTGTTTGGCAAGAATTTACTCCTTATTCTGCTCTCAATAATATTTTTCTTTATTTTACTTTCATTTTGCTATAATATACTTATCGATATTTCTAAGGCATGGATATTTTTAATTGCATTTATTTTAAATACTATAATC
>CBDVEF010000192.1:0-3802 GCA_965372935.1 uncultured bacterium
GATTGATCAGAAACACAGAGCAACCGGCAAATTTGCCATAATTAAATAATAAGGGCTGGAGGTAAAAAATGAGAAGAAGTATTATAATTGCTATCAGCCTTTTCCTGTTGCTTTCTGTTGCTACCTATGCTGATTTTGCTTTTTCAAAAGTCGGGACATCCGGAATGAAATTCCTGCAAATTGGAGTTGATGCAAAATCTACGGCTATGGGTACTGCAGTAGCTGCAACCGGAAATGATATATCTGCATTGTATTGGAATCCAGCTGGGATTGTTAATTTAAGTAATAACAATGTAATTGCCGGATACACAAAGTGGTTTGCAGATATACAATATACCTATTTCGGATACACAATGAATATGGGTTTGAATGGAACTTTCGGACTGCAATTTGCGATGCTTGGTATGGGAAAGATGAATGAAACAACTATTGAACATCCTGAAGGCACCGGAATAACATTTAGCTCAAGTGATATGCTTTTTGGAATTTCATATTCAAGAAATTTCACAGATAAATTTTCATTTGGTTTTACTGCAAAATATATTATGGAAACTATCTGGGATTTGTCAGCTTCTACAATTGGCATAGACATAGGCGTTCTATATCAAACAGGTGTTGAAAACCTGAGAATTGGTGGTGTAATGAGAAACTTTGGCGGGCAAGCTCAATTTACAGGAAGGCAGCTTGACAATCAAATTACATATATTGACCCTAATACAGGATTATCTATTCCCGGATATAATATCACTGCACAAACAACACCATTTACTCTGCCAACGGAATTCAGGATTGGAATGGCTTATGATTGGGTTAAGACGGAAGCGAATGTTTTTACGACAAGTATAGAGTTCAGTCATCCTAACGATGGAGAAGAAAGAGTATTTGTGGGAATAGAAGATGTCATTTCCAATATATTTGCACTGAGAGTAGGTTATAAGTACAGACATAATGAATTTATGCATAGACCCGAAAAGGAAATATTAGGACAATTAACAGGTCTTAGTGCTGGTGCAGGTGTTCATATAGATATGAATCAATTCAAGCTTAATGTGGATTATAGTGCAGCCAACTATGATAGATTAGGAATAGTACACAGAGTAACACTTGGATTAGGATTTTAATGTCTTTAATTGACAGAAAAGGGGGACTTTTAGTCCCCCTTCTTTTATTTATAACAGGTTTTCCTGTTTTGTTATATTCCGAATCAATTCTATTTTTTATTTCAGCAAGAAATAATCTATTCTATGAGGGGGAAAATGTAAAAGATAGTATATTAAAATCAGAAACAAGTAATATCTTGATTGTTGAATATGTAGGAATTTCATATAGTAGATTATATATAAAAAACGGTTATTCTATTGATAGTACTAATATTGAAGTCGAAGATGCAGGTAGTAATAAATCATTGATTGATTTTTTGGATTTAGCTATGAGATATACCGATAATAAAATTAATCTTGTAATCTGGGATCATGGTAATGGTTGGTATAATAATATCAATACAATGGCAATATCATATGATAACAGTACAAACAATTCAATAGGTGTTGCCAATGGTGAATTACACAGTATATTTAATTCATTTTATAGTAAATATAAGAGAAAGTTCAAAACAATTCTATTTGATGCCTGTTTAATGGGAGAAGTAGAGGTGATTTATGAATTATTGGATTTTACCGATTATCTAATAGCCTCTCCGGATAAAGTGCCAGTCATTACATTTAATTATCATAATTTGTGTTCAGGTAATGATTATTATCATAGCTTAGAGAATAATATAAAAATTTACAATGATAGCAATCCATCGAAATTTTCAATCGTTGATATTAATAAATTCAATCAATTCCTATCCACACTTAAAAACAATGTTGCAATTTTCAGGGGAATCAATATATCATCGATTTATACCGATTTGAAATATTATACGGATTCTAATGATGATAGTATTGCATGTAGTATATATAGCTTATTAAACTGTGTTGATTCCATGAATATATTGGATGACTATAGGAAAAGTATTGTTAATATAGATGATACGGTAGATATCTCAATATTTATACCAGCAAGCATTGATTTGTATTTGAAAAAGATATATGAATATAAAGATTTGCAATTCAATAAATTTTTAAGGTGGGATAGTATTGCATTTTCAATGTATAATGAAATAGATACATTTCCCCCTATACTAAATGTCAATGAAATATCAAATTTTAATGGAAATACATACAGAGTGGAATTATGTCAATGCTATGATTTTGCTTCGGATGTTTATGGAGAAGTATACAATTATAAAAATCTAAGAACACTTAAATTATACGATTTTGAAAATAATATATTGCCAAATTCAAATGGATTTATAAGAAGCTCGGGAGAAAGTTACAACGGAGAATATAGTTATTTTTCAAAAGAGGGAGATATTACTATAATTCCATGGGTTGAAAGGGTATATATTGGTTTTTATATTTATAAATGTAATGCGAATTTAATTTTACAGATGTTCTTGAATGATCAGATTATTGAAAGTGGATTTAATTATATTAATGATTTTAAGTGGAGATATGTATCCATATTTGATACAATAGGTTTTGATAGTATTAAAATATCGATTTCATCCACAAATGGCTGGGCATATATAGATGATGTTGTAATTGACAGCTTCTCCGATAGGGAATATTTAGGAAGAAAGAGTGCCGATAAGAATATATTTCTCTATAATTTATTTAAAGGCGATTATAATATCGCTATTAAAGGTGTTGATGCTTATGGAAATTATGATCTTGAATCTAAAATCTATAAATTTACAAACACATTTCAAGCATCTGCATATATTTGGCCATCTCATACCAATTCAGGTGCATTAAGGCATATAGCGATTGATGATAGCTCCAATATCGTCGACATTAAAGTATTTGCCACTAATGGAAAGAGGATAAATATTGATTTTGACCTAAATAACAGAACATTTATTATGCCCGTTCATTCAAAAAGTGGAATATATTTATGTGTAGCGATTACAGAACATTATATCTACAATACAAAATTTATCATTTCACATTGAATTAAAATTAATTATATTGTATTATTGCCACTATGAAGATATTATCACACTTTAAAGTTCTTTCGGGGAAAAGTCAGAAAAGTATAAATTTTATTACAGCAATTAAAAATGCAGATAATATTATTATCGATGTTCCATATAATGATTTTTACTCAATACTTTTTATGGAATCTATTATAAACATAGAGAACTATTATAACAAAATTGGGAAAAAAACCATTGTACTAATGCATAAGAAGCTAAGTATATTCAGACCATATTTTGATGGTTATGTAAAATATTATCAAGAGGATAATAAAAAGAAAATGCAGGATTTTTATGACTATATTGGGAATATTGACAGAAATTCAATTTATGTGAATTGCACACCTATACCGGATAATGTTGGTGATTCAATACTAAAGAAAATAAAATCTATTGTTAGAATATCGATAGGGGCTGAAAGAACCGGTTTTAATATATTTATTAAATACCAATCTGATATAATCGAAACAATTCATACATTAGAGAGTCTATTGTGTGTGAAACATAAAAAAATTAAGGGGATAATCAATAAAAAGAAAAGGCAGGGAAAGGGAATATGCATCGAATCAAATATTTATTCAATATATTCAGGAGAAAAAATTAAATCCCCTTGTATTATGCCTGACTTCTATAGTCTTGATAATAAAACCCAGATTATTGAAAAAATAAACAATTGTGAATATGTCATATGTTATGAAAACGCTTATGCTGCAATTGGAA
>CBDVEF010000193.1:0-3788 GCA_965372935.1 uncultured bacterium
GTCCGCATACACTTGAAGAGATAGGTAAAATGAACAATATAACAAGAGAAAGGGTAAGACAGATTAAAGAAAGATCTCTTAAAAAATTGCGAGAAATGACAATAAGGGAAAATGAAAAGGATTCAGATACTAATAATTCCAAACCGTAACGATAAAGCAAGGTATATATCGATTAATTTCTATATATCATTGCTTATTATTTTAGCATTGTTTTTGTTATTATCATTATCTACGCTTTTTATTATAAGGAACTTCAATAATGCAAAAAATATTGCAAATATCAACAAATTAAGAGAAGAAAACAAAAGATTGTATGAATATAAAATCGATTTTCATAATAGAATTAATCTTTTACAGTATAATTATAGCAGTGCTCTTGATAAATATAAAGGCATCGGAGATTATATATATTCAGTTAGAGATTACAAAATACAAGATGAAATTGATTTAGATGAGATTAATGAAATTAATAATAGATTAAGAGATATAAGGAATATGTATAGTGATGTACTTGGGAAAAAAGACAAATATGAATATATGCCTTCCATTGCCCCCGTCAGAGGGAATATTATGTTTAGATATGGGAAGAATTACGATCCGTTTACAAATAAGGTGGTCTATTTTAAAGGGGTGACTATCTCTGCAATAAAGGGAACATATGTAAAAGTTGCAGGTGCTGGCAAAGTCGTTTCTATAGGAACATTCCAGAGGGAGGGTCTTGTTGTAGTAATTAGACATAATAAAGAATTTACAACAAAATATGGGCATCTTATGCTTGTAAAGGTAAGAATTGGAGATGAGGTACAAAGAGGCGATATCATTGGCAAGGTAGGTGAAACGGGGAGAACAATAGGACCTGCGTTATATTATGAAATTAATTATAAGGGAGAATCAATAGATCCTTATACTTTTATAAGAGATTTTTTAAAGAAAGATTTTTATAGTTTTTTCAATGATTAACAATCAAATATTAAAAGAAGCAAAACTTGGCAATAATAAAGCGATTGAAGAATTACTTCTTAGTGAAGAGGATAAATTATTTCATCTCATATTGAAAATGACAATGGATTTTGAAGATGCAAAGGATATATTACAGGAAACATTTCTTTTGGCACTCAAATATCTTGATCGATTCAAAGAGGAATCACAATTTTCCACATGGATTTACAGGATTGCAGTAAATAAAACATTGAATTATTTTAAAATGAAAAAGAGAGAGAGAAATTTAGTAATTAATGATTGTTGTAGGAAAATGTATGATATAAAAGGGCTTGATAATAATGTTCTTTCATTTGAGCTGTATAAAAAAATGCAGAAAGCTATTTATCAATTGCCTGAAAAATATAGATTACCATTCATTATGGCTAATATGGAGAATACATCATATAGGAATATCTCTGCAATTCTTGGAATAAAGAAAAATACAGTGAAAACGAGAGTATTTAGAGCAAGAAATATGCTTAAAGATGCACTCAAGGGGTATCTCAATGAAATGTAAAGAGATAAAGAAGATATTAATTAATTATATTGATGGAAATATTGATAATGCCCTAAAATTGATATTGGAGGAGCACTTAAAACATTGCGAAACCTGTTCTGATCAGGTAAAATTACTTGATAAGGTTGTAGAGATATATAGGAAGGATTCCCCTTTTTCTTTGCCGGATGAAATGAGAAAAGAATTATTTAAAACTGTTAAAAAGTACTGTAAAAAATAATTTTGAAACCTTTTTATATTTCATTTGTCTAATAAAACGAAAGTAAACCATTAAGGAGGTGTTAAATGGGACTTTTAGAAGAACAGGATAAAAAATTCTTACGGGAAAAATTCAATAAATTTACTAATGAGGTAAAAATAAACCTTTTTATATCTGAAAATGATTGTTTATATTGTAATGATACAAAATCAATTTTGGAGGAGATTGAAGGAATTTCCGATAAAATCAAATTAAATGTTTTTGATTTGGATAAGAATAAAAACATTGCCAATAAATTTAAAGTAGAAAGGGCCCCTGCCACTATTCTTGAGGGAGAAAAAAATAATCTTGTATTTTACGGCATCCCTGCTGGTTATGAATTCAATTCACTTATTGAAGATATTATAGATCTGGGTAATGGGGATTCTGATATAAGTGAAGAATTGAAAAATTTTGCAGAAATGATTGATAAAGAGGTGAATATCAAGGTGTTTGTAACAACATCGTGTCCTTATTGTCCAAAAGCAGTGAGAACGGCACATAAATTGGCTATGATTGCCCCAAATGTAAGAGCCGAAATGATTGAGGCACAGGAATTTCCTGAACTTTCAAACAAATATAATGTAGGAGCTGTTCCAAGAATTGTTATAAATGAGAACACATATTTTGAAGGTTCATTACCGGATGGCCAATATATTGCAAAAATAAAAGAGGCAATATAAATAATTTGGAGGCATCTATGGCTTTTTCATTAGGGATTTTAAGAGACAAGGGAAAAATTAGAAATTCGTATGATCTTATAATAATTGGAGGAGGTCCGGCAGGATTAACAGCTGCTATATATGCAAGAAGAAGTGGTTTGGATATTCTTGTCATAGAACCAATGATTACCGGGGGAAATATAGTGTTAACCGAAATGGTGGATAATTGGCCGGGAGATTTTAGTGGTGTTACCGGAGAAGAACTTGGCAATAGAATGACAAAACATGCGAAAAGGTTTGGCACTGATTTTCTTGATGAGGATATTGAATCCGTTAAATTAAAAGGGGCTATAAAGGTAGTGAGTTCAGGGAATAGGGAATATACAGCTGAATCTATAATTATAGCCGCAGGAACACATCCGAAAGCTATTAATGTCCCGGGTGAAGAAATATATAAAGGACATGGTATTTCGTATTGTGCTACATGTGATGCCCCTTTCTTTAAAGGGAAGGATATTGTAGTAATCGGAGCAGGCAATTCTGCAATAGAGGAGTCTCTCTATCTGCTTAACTTCGTTAAATCTATTACATTTGTTCAGGATCTTCCTTTTATTACTGCTGATAAAATTATTGCTGATGAAATTAAGAGCAATCAAAATGTAAAATTTCATTTTGAACATCTTGTTAAAGAATTTAAAGGAAATGATGGTAAACTTTCATCTGTCATTGCTGAAGACAGAAAAACCGGTGAATTAAAAGAGATAAAGGCAGATGGATGTTTCGTTTATATCGGATTGATTCCGAATACTGACCTTTTTGTAAATCAGATTAAGTTGAATGAGTATGGATATATTGTTGCAGGAGAGGATACTACTACATCTGAAAAAGGTGTATTTGTCGCAGGTGATGTAAGAGGAAAATTACTCAGACAGATTGTAACAGCTGTTTCAGATGGAGCAGTTGCTGCATTTCAGGCAAAGAGGTATATTGACTCAATAGCAGGAGGTGATAAACAATGTCAGACATAACGAAGCAGACCAGTGTTGTCGTTTTTTCTACGCCTACATGTCCATGGTGTAAAAAAGTGAAATCATATCTTAAATCTCATAATATAACATTTAAGGATATTGATGTTTCAAGGGATGCAAATGCTGCAAGGGATATGGTCAGACGAACCGGACAACAGGGTGTTCCAGTTGTTTTAATCGGAAACAGGACTGTTGTAGGATTTAATAAAGCTTTAATTGATAAATTATTGGAGATAAAATAATGAAAAGATACCATGTTACGATTATTATAATTATGCTATTCTCTATTTTAATGCTCGGTTGCAGTGAAAATGCAGGCAAAGGCAGAAAGATGTCTATCGATTTTACACTTACTAATCTGC
>CBDVEF010000194.1:0-3773 GCA_965372935.1 uncultured bacterium
AAAATTCCTCACCTCCCCATCTTCCCGAAAGTATTGTTAAGAAAATATCAGAAAGATATATATCAATCTATAGTGCGATTACAGGTAGAAATATATAATGCCGGATGTTCTTATCAAGGCTGTTTTAGAAGCAGGTTCATTTCTGTTGGATAGTAAAATTAAAATTAATCCGTCAATAATTGAAGAAAAGGATAAAAATGATCTTTTAATTTTTATTTATATGGATTCGGAGGAAATTAATTTATTTTAATGGGAATATACTTGCCATAAGTAAAATACTTTATAATGAAATATTAAGGATGGTAAAATAATGTATAGTAATTATTACAGACCAAAAAATTCAAATATCGTTATACGATTAATCATAATAAATGCAATAGTATTTGCTATACAGATGATAATTCAAAAAGGTTATATGACATACTATTTTGGTCTTATACCAATACTCGTTATTCAAAAACATTTCTATTGGCAAATATTTACATCTATGTTTCTACATGGTGGATTTATGCATCTCTTTTTTAATATGTTTGCATTATACATTTTTGGTATTGAGTTGGAATATTCTTGGGGAAGTAAGAAATTTCTCCAATATTACTTGATTTGTGGTATAGGTGCCGGTATTGTTTCTCTTCTTACATATTACAATTCCCCGGTTCCGATAATTGGAGCTTCTGGGGCAATTTACGGTGTTTTGCTTGCATATGCTTTGCTATTCCCTGATCGATATCTCTATCTATATTTCCTTATTCCTATAAAGGCTAAATATCTTGTCGGGCTATTTATTATTATTGAATTTTTCTCAGGAATATCGGGTGGTGGAAATATTGCTCATTTTGCACATTTAGGCGGTATATTAACAGGATTCATCTATTTGAAATGGCCTTCTATTAAATCGAAACTAAAGATTCCCAATTTGATGAAGGGGAAAAAACAGGATGATTGGCATGACAATTATAATAATTTCGATAGTGAAGTGGATAGGATACTAAAAAAAGCCGCTGTAAATGGTGTTGACAGTTTAACTAAAAGTGAATTGGATATTTTAAGAAATGCAAAAAATAGATATAGTTAAGAATGGAAAGATATTACAAATTCAGCAGTTATTTAAAAGAAAAATATAACAAACGCATCCAAAAAATTACAATTGATGCCGGTTTTACATGTCCTGTGAGAGATGGCAACCTCTCAATGTCCGGTTGTCTTTATTGTAATAGCTCCGGCTCAGGGAATAAAATGTTTGGTTTACCTATCAATGAACAAATTGAAAATCAGATGAAGTACTATGATAAAAAATATAATAACCCCTTATACATTCTTTATTTTCAAGCATTTACAAATAGCTATGATAATACTGAAAACCTGTTAAAACTGTATAACTATATCTATAAGTATAATAATATAATCTCTCTTGCAATCGGCACAAGGCCAGATTGCATAAGTAACAGTCTTTTAGAACACCTCTCGGCAATAAATAGAGATAAAGAGGTCTGGATAGAAATTGGTCTCGAAAGTGCAAATATAAAAACTCTAAATAAAATCGGGAGAATGCATGGTATAGCTTCGTTTGTTGATGCTATTACAAGAATCAATCACTACAATCTAAAATCGTGTGTACACATTATATTTGGGATTCCTTTTGACACATCCGGTGATATGTTTGAATCAACAAAATTATGTTCCGTTTTGAAAGCTGATGCAATAAAAATACACTCATTTTATATTGAAAAAGGGACTATATTTGAAAGCATATACAAAAAGAGACAACTGAGACTTCTATCACAAGAAAAATATATTGAAATCGTTTGCAATGCTCTTAGATACTTAAATAAATGTACTGTTATTCAAAGATTGACCGGGGATCCCGACAGGGAAATGCTTATTGCTCCGCAATGGACATTAGACAAACATAGAACATTAAATATGATTGATAATTATATGGAAAAACACAACTTTATGCAGGGGGATTTAAGCAGTTTCAATTATGTTGAAAAATATTGAAATAATTCAAGTCGGAAGAGATAAATTCGATTATATTAAATATGCCAAAAAGGACTTTTTCAATCGTTTGAATCATTTTTTTAGCATTAGTGAAATCATCCTCAAAGAAAGCAAATTAAAATCCGTTAAGGAAAGACTTTTGGATGAAGAAAAAGATATAAGAAAATATATCAGGAATGATTCTGAAATTATAATATTATCACCTGAAGGAGCAACAATGAATTCTCAAGATTTTTCTAAATTTATATATAAATTTTCCTCTACTGTTTTTATTATAGGGGGAAGTGATGGTCTTTCAGAGAATATAAAAAATAGCAGTGAACATATAATATCTCTATCTAAAATGACTTTCCCTCACCATATTGCGAAAATTCTATTAATCGAGCAACTCTATAGGTCAGCAACAATAAAAAATCATTTGAAATACCATAAATAGATATATCCTATATCTGTTTTTTGTTTATCTTTATAAAATATTTCACCTGTTCTTTTACAATATCCTCAAGAGAGTAGTTTATCTTAAAACCCAATTTCCTTATCTTCCTGTTATCACAAATAACTAATGGAATATCACTTGGTCTAAATCTATCCTTATTGAAGATTATTTTCACATCCTGCTTATCTGTTTCAATAATTATTCCTTCATCCTCGATTTCAAATTCAACTATATTCTCAGCCAATAATCTATCAATTCTTGATTTATAAAAATTAAAACCCTCAAAAAGCTTTTTATCTTCTTCTAATGGATTATCTACAACCTTGCTATTTTTTATCGTATATAACTTTTTAGGGAATAATTTTACACATTTTAGAGCAAGAAGAATATATGTTAAAACAGAATTTGTCCTACCGGAACCAATATTATAAATCTCACCCGGTTTCCCCTTCTTTAATATCAATAAATAACCCTTTACAATATCCTTAACATGACTCCAATCTCTAAGAGCATTTATATTTCCAATTTCAATATAATCGATCTTCCCCAATTTAAATTCAACAACCTGTTTAGTTATTATAGATGTAACAAAATCAAGACCTCTCCCTGCCCCCTCATGATTGAAAGCTCGTGCAACAATTGTTGGAATTCCGAATGTATTATAATAATCTCTCATCATCCTGTCGCCTATAACCTTACTCATTGCATATGGAGATATAGGTCTTATAGGATTATTTTCGGAAATCGGTGTTTCAGGTATATGTTCAGGTATGGGGAACAGCTTCTTATTCAATTTAACATATCTCTCAATCTGTTTCTCATTAACAGCTACAAAGCCATATTCATCACTCGTCCCTGCAAATAAAATGCGAGGTTTGATATTCTCTATTTTAACAGCTTCAAGCAGGTTCCCGGTACCTTTTACATTAATCTCAAATGTGATATCTGGATTTAAAAATGATCTGTGAACGGATGATTGAGCAGCCAGATGAAAAATGAAATCAGGCTTGGAAATCTTAAGTGTATCTATTAAACTATCTTTGTTTAATAGATCCGCTTCAATAAGTTTGACTTTATCGATTATCTTTTTATCTACGAGATTCTTCGGGTTTTTCCCTTCTAATTCTGTCTTTCTTGTCCCAAATATCATCGCCCCTTTTTTAAGCAATATTTGTGCAAGATATGAACCTACAAATCCTCCGACACCTGTAATTAACACTCTTTTGTCTTTATAGTTCAATTTGATACCTATTTTCTAAAAATTATTGTTTCTTTATTGAAAAAATATGCTGATAATTTAATGAGGATGGATGCTAAAATAATATTGCTTACTATT
>CBDVEF010000195.1:0-3759 GCA_965372935.1 uncultured bacterium
TTATTTGATTTTTATGATATTAAAAAGTTATCCCGAAAGATTGAAGAGATAATTAGTAAAAATTTGCCAATTACTATAAAAAATATGGAAGTTAATCAAGCCAGAGATTTCTTTAAACAGAAAGGTTTCTTTGATACTTATGAGTTATTAAAATCCCTGGATTCGGGTAATCTTAATGTCTATTTCTTAAAGGATAACTGTGAGTTCTATAATGAACCTCTTTTTCCATCAACGGGATATATCGAAAAATTCAATTTAAGACCATATTCGCCCGGTTTTATTGTTCAGATTCCATATTATACAAAGGAGGGGGAAATCCCGGAATTTGTAGAAGAGAGAAAGCTTTTTACAATTTTTAGAGAAACATATAATCAGAATAAGATTCTTGGAATCAATAATGTTGTTGATATGAACAAATCCATTTGTGATGGTAAAATTAGTGAGGTGATTAAGCTTGCTGAATCTTTTCATGAAAAGAAAATTCAGGATATTTCAAATGAGATTGATTCGAGGAGAAGTTATCTGAAGTTTATCCTTATTTCAGGTCCTTCCTCTTCAGGTAAGACGACATTTTCCAAAAGACTCTCGCTTGCACTTAGATTGCATGGAATTAAACCTATAGCTATTTCGCTTGATGATTACTTTCTTGACAGGAGCGAAACACCAAGGGATGAGAGCGGTGAATATAATTACGAATCTCTGTATGCTATAGATTTGGAGTTGCTTAACAACAATATATTTTCTCTTCTCAGGGGAGATGAAATTACATTGCCAAAATTCAATTTTATCGATGGCAAAAGAGAGAGTGGTAAAATAATCAAACTTAAAAAGGACCAGATGCTAATAATCGAGGGTATTCATGGATTAAATCCAAAACTTACAGAAAATATTCCGGGGTATTTAAAATATAATATTTATGTCAGTGCTTTAACCCAACTCAATATTGATTATCATCATCGTATTCCTACGACAGATGGAAGAATAATTAGGAGAATAGTAAGAGATAGTCTTTATAGAGGACATTCTGCATTATCTACAATTAAAATGTGGACAAGCGTTAGAAAGGGGGAAGAAAAGAATATTTTTCCATATCAGGAAAATGCAGATGTTATGTTTAATTCTGCTTTGGTATATGAACTTGCATTGCTTAAGAAAAAGGTAGTTCCACTTCTTGAAGAGATAGATGATTCAAAGGAAGAATATCCGGAAGCTTCGAGATTGATGAATTTCTTGTCGTTCTTTAAGTCGATTGATGATAAAGAGATACCACCAACATCGATATTGAGAGAATTTATTGGTGGATCGAGTTTTAATTACTAATTATAGATAATTTCTTAATTTAATATTTTAAACATTCTTAAGATCGTGTTGCACCATCATTTTAACCAATTCGTTAAATGAAATCTTAGGTTTCCAACCAAGATTATTCCTTGCTTTTGTACTATCTCCAACAAGTATATCAACCTCGGTCGGTCTAAAATATTTAGGATTTACATTTATAATTACATTTCCATTGGATTTATTGAGACCAATTTCATTTATTCCTTCCCCTTTCCACTCGATATCAATACCAATTTCATGAAATGCAAGTTCACAGAACTCTCTTACCGAGTGTGTCTCTCCGGTTGATATTACATAATCATCAGGTTTATCAGCTTGCAACATTAACCACATTGCCAAAACATAATCTTTGGCATATCCCCAATCTCTTTTTGAATTCAGATTACCCAGAGATAGTTTATCCTGAAGCCCTTTACTGATCCTCACAGCAGAGAGGGTAATTTTTCTTGTAACGAAGTTTTCTCCTCTTCGAGGTGACTCATGATTAAATAATATGCCATTCACAGCATACATATTATATGCCTCTTTGTAATTTTTCACAATCCAGTATGCATACAATTTTGCCACTCCATATGGGCTTCTCGGGTAGAATGGTGTTGTTTCCGTTTGTGGCACTTCACGGGCTTTCCCATACAATTCAGATGTCGAGGCCTGATAAAACCTTGTATCAATACCTGTTTCTCGGATTGCATCAAGAATTCTTAAAACACCAATAGCATCTGTTTCAGCAGTATATTCAGGTACCTCAAAAGAAACTTTAACATGACTCTGTGCTGCAAGATTATATATCTCCTCCGGCTCTACCTTCTCAATTATCCTGTTTAAGTTACTTGAATCAGTCATATCTCCATAATGAAGAAAAAAAGTTTTTCCATATATCTCTTTATTCATTGTTAAATGATCTATTCTCTGTCTGTTTAATACGGAAGATCTTCTAATAATTCCGTGAACTTCATATCCCTTTTCAAGAAGCAGTTCTGTAAGATAGCTCCCATCCTGTCCGGTAATACCTGTTATCAATGCTTTTTTCATATTACACCTCTTAAAACAATATTTTTATATCTTTTAATTTTTTGGCTTTCTTATCTTTTTCCGATATTATTGGATTATTTACACCCCACTCTATTCCAATATCAGGATCATTCCATATTATTGTAATTTCGTAAGAGGGATTATAGTAGCCAGTACATTTATAAGTGATGATTACCTCACTGGATAAAACAGCATAACCATGTGCAAAACCAGGGGGTATCCAGAGTTGCTTTCTATTTATGTCGTCTAATTCTATTGAAAAATAACTTTCGAATGTTGGAGATGCTTTTCTAATATCCACTGCTACATCAAGAATTGCCCCCTTTATAACCCTTATAAGTTTACCTTGAGCATAAGGATTGCATTGAAAATGTAGCCCTCTAATTACATTTCGCCTGGAGTATGATTCATTATCCTGAACAAATGAAAGGTTTATCCCGATTTCAGAATATTTAGATTTGTTAAAACATTCAAAAAAATAACCTCTGTCGTCTTTAAAAAAGTCCGGAGATATTACAATTAAATCTTTAATTTTGGGTTCATAAATATCCATTAATCTATTCCATTTTCATACATATTCTTATAATATTTCTTATATTCATCACCTACAATTTTATTTAGCCAATCCCTATTTTCTATATACCAATTGATTGTTTTTTTAATCCCTTCGATAAATGAGTATTCAGGTTTCCATCCGAGATCATTCGCAATTTTTGATATATTCATAGCATATCGATAGTCGTGGCCCGGTCTATCATTTACAAATTTTATTAAAGAATGGCCTATACTCTTTCCTGTTTGTTTTGCAATAATGTCAATAATATTTTTTGCAAGATTGATATTTTCTATCTCATTCTGCCCGCCAATATTATATATATTTCCAGGCTTCCCTTTCTCAATAATTTCATCTATGGCTCTAATATGATCTTCTACATATATCCAATCCCTTATATTTTTACCATTACCGTAGACAGGAATTTTTCGATTATTGAGACAATTGCTAATAATCAAAGGGATAAATTTTTCAGGGAATTGGTATGGTCCATAATTATTTGAACACCTTGAAATAATAACAGGCATTTTAAATGTCGAAAAATATGATTGTACAATTATATCTGCACTTGCTTTCGATGCAGAATATGGGCTTCTCGGTGCAATAGGAGTTGTTTCGGAAAAACAACCATCTTCTCCAAGTTCGCCATAAACTTCGTCAGTAGATATATGTAAAAATAATTTCCCCTTTTTCCATTCGTTTTTATCCAACCATTTATCTTTTGCTATCTCTAAAAGAGTATAAGTCCCTTCGATATTTGTTTTTATAAATTTTCCTGTATAATTTTAAATCTTTTGAAATATATAGATGATGACTTTAAGTCACTTTTGGTC
>CBDVEF010000196.1:0-3754 GCA_965372935.1 uncultured bacterium
TTTCCCTCTTAGATCCTGAAATAAACCTGTCCTGACGCAGGTCAGGATTCAGGATGACACATTAGAAAATCGTTAATCGTAAATCGTAATTTCGTGAAATCGTCTTACATTTCCCATTCCGTGTTTCTTCTCCCCTTCAGTGGTTCCCCTTCGTGAAATTCGTTGTTATTTCTTTCTTTCCCTTTTTCGGCTGGTGTCTGATGTCTGGTGTCTGACGTCTATTACTATTTATTCGTGAATTGGTGGTGGTTCCCCTCTCTCCCTCTCTCCCTCTCTCCCCTCTTTGTCATCCTGAATTTATTTCAGGATCTAAATATCTATGAATATTTTCCAATTTTAATTATACTCCTAAACCCATCATTGTCATTGCGAGGAGTGAAACGACGAAGCAATCTAAATTCACTCTTACGGGATTGCTTCACTTCGTTCGCAATGACATGGTTGTTTCTCTTTATCCCCCTCCCTTCAATTCCCTCCCACAATGTGGAGGGAAAGTTATAATTGTCTCTTTTCGTGTAATTCGTGTTTAATTTTCTATTCCGTGGTTTACTTCCTCGCCCTTTATGGGAGAGGACTGAGGTGAGGGTGATAATAAGTATACAAGTAGGAAGTGAGAAGTAGGAAGTTTAAAGATGAAAATCGAAAAACGGGAATGGATTGTGAATAGTGAATATAACTTAGGATATATTTCTATACCTATCTACAAAACCGATTTTTGTGCCTCTTGACTAATAAAAATATTTCTCCTATAATCCACATATGAGGTTGAAATCCGTAATCTTATTTATTACTTTAATTTCTACAGGATGTGCATATTTCAATATTTATTATAATGCTAAATCCTATTATAATTTAGCATTGAAAGAGAAAGAGAAGAACCCAAATAGTAACACTTATAAAATTAAAGCAGATAGTACAATTCAGAAAACAGCTAAACTAATTCAATATTATCCAAAATCAAAACTTGTTGACGATGCACTTCTTCTTATGGCAAAAGCTTATATATTAAAAAATGAGAATGAAAAGGCACAGAAAAAATTAAGCGAGATTGAAACATATTACGGTAATTCCAATATAATCGATGAAGTCTATTATCTCTATGCATTACTCCTTTATAATAGAAAGGAATTTACCTTATCCCTTTTGAAATTGGAACATATCAGAGAGAAAAAAAACCTGATGGATGATATTATAGTACTTAGAGCAAAATGCCTTATCTCATTGGATAGTATGGAAAAGGCAATTGGTTTACTTGAGACATCCTTAAATAAAGGTACCCCTATTAATAAAAAAATAGATTTGTATACCTTCCTTGGTGATCTTTATTTGGAAAAAACTAATTATATAAAAGCAGATGAATACTATCACAAGATTCTTAAACTAAATCCAGAAAAGGATATACAGTATATAATGCTTGTTAAAATTTCTTCGATTAAGACCGATGAAGGGAAATATGATGAAGCACTTAACTCCCTAATGAAGTTAAAAGAGATGTCACCTACTCAGGATATATATAATACAATAAACCTTGAAGTCGCAAGAATTCATACAAAGCTCAGGGAAAATAACAAAGCTACTGATATATACACGGATATTATCAAAACTACAAGCATTGATTCAATTAAATTGAAAGCTATTCATTATAAGAGTTTAATTGAAGAAAAAGAGGAGAATCTCAATGAAGCTCTTCAGACATTGAAAGATATCAGTAGAATTAATACAAAGGATTCATTGTATTTCTTATGTGAAAGGAGATTGAATTCCCTGATGGAACTGAATAAGTATATTGAAATGGATTCATTAAAATCCGACTCCTTATCCATTGATTCACTTGTTAAAATAAATCTTAGAATTGCTGAAATATATGAATTTAACCTTAATCAATCTATGAAAGCTAAAAATATACTTTTAAAACTATATAACAAATATCCCAATTGTAATGAATTTAGTCATATATTATATAATCTTGGCTGGATTTATGAGAATATTTATGTAAATAAGGATAGTGCAAATTATTATTATAACAAATTAATTATTGGCTTTCCAAACTGTAAATATAGCAAATATTTGAAAGAAGATGGGAATAATGAGACGGATAAAATCTCGAATATTGAGCAATAAACGCCTTTCAAAGGAACTTTATTTAATTACTTTCACTTCCGAAAACATTGAAGAAGATCTCCTACCTGGCAATTTTCTACATATACTTGTATCAAGCTCTTTGGATCCTTTCTTAAGAAGACCTTTTAGTATCTTTGATATTTCAGAAGGTACAATCTCTGTTCTGTATAGAGTAATTGGTAAAGGGACCAATATAATGAAAGGTCTTTATAGAGGTGATGAAATTGATATTATCGGACCTTTAGGAAATAATTATCCAATAAATAATAGCAATAATATATACTGTATTGCAGGTGGTACAGGTATAGCTTCCATTCATTTTCTAATCAAATATATAAGGCAATACCACCCGGACAAACAGCTCACACTTTGTTGGGGAGCAAAAACAATATATGAATTTGTCTTATTGGATGAATTCAAGTTGATTTCAGACAATATTATTTTATCTACGGAAGATGGAAGCTACGGAAACAAAGGTTTAATTACTGATTTTTTGCCATTTTTTAAAGATAATTCAGTAATCTACGCATGTGGTCCAAGCGGAATGTTACATATATTACGAAAAAAACCTATCGATTTGCCTATGTTTTTCTCCATTGAAGAGAGAATGGCATGTGGTGTTGGTGTATGTTTGGGTTGTGCCGTAAAAATGAATAATGATACATACAAGTATGCATGTAAAGATGGTCCTGTCTTTAATGCAAATGAATTGAAATATGAATAAACTTGCAATTAAAATAGGTAATTTAACATTTAACTCTCCTGTTATAGCTGCTTCCGGCACTTTTGGTTTTGGGCTTGAATATAAGGATATTTTAAATCTTAATGATTTTGGAGCAATAATAACCAAAGGTATAACAACAAAAGCAAGAGAAGGAAACCCATTGCCAAGAATCGTTGAGACACCATGTGGGCTTATAAACTCAATAGGTTTAGCAAATCCGGGGGTAGATGAGTTTGTAAAACAATATAGCGATATTTATAAAAATTTTCCTACAAATATAATTGTAAATGTAGCCGGGGATAATATGAATGATTTTATCAATATAATTAAGAAAATAGAACATCTTAATGTTGTTGGATATGAGCTAAATTTATCATGCCCAAATGTCAGCAATGGAGGAATGACGCTTAGTGAGGACCCAAATAATGTTTATATATTAATAAAGACAATTCGTAATATAACTAATAAACTTATAATATCAAAACTGACACCTAATTTATGTAATACTATAGAACTTGCCAGGGCTTCTGAAGAAGCAGGATGTGATGCTATTTCGCTTGTTAACACCTATCTGGGTATGAGTATAGATATTGATACCGGGCATTCGAGAATTGGTAAAGATTACGGTGGTTATTCCGGACCGGCAATTAAACCGATGGCTTTAAAACTCGTTTACGATGTATCTAATACGATTGACATCCCTATTATAGGAATTGGAGGGATATCATCGGGATTAGATGCAATAGAATTTCTAATCGCCGGAGCAAGTTTAATTCAGGTAGGTAGTATTCTCTTCAGAAATCCTCAAATTGCTTTTGAAATCAACACATTTATAGAGAACCATATGAATAAAAAGGATATAAATAACTTAAATGAAATTATTGGAACATTTAAAGGGAGTATATAATG
>CBDVEF010000197.1:0-3730 GCA_965372935.1 uncultured bacterium
TTCAAGACCATTCTCTCTCTCATAACTAACCAGATTATTTTTAAATAGATCAAAATCCTCTATTTTTACATCTTTCCTTCCATGAATAATCTCTTTCCAATTTTCCTTTGATGGGTTTTTAATGGGTACTTTCATCAATTTATAATTTTTTGCATTTTCATTTGTCCTAATATAAAAGTAATTATTATGATTGTCGATATAATACTCAATTCCCTGTTTTCTCTTTACAAATAATTTAAAATCTCCATACGGGTTATCTGCTGAAAGATACCTTTCCTCAGATGTGGTACTGCTTGCACTTCCTGAAATTAGGAATTTCTGGTTCCTTGTTTTTGCAATCCAAAACCAAAATTTTCCATCATCTTCCTGATATAGTAATTTATCATTTTCTATATCACTGCCAATTTTATGTCTATATAGCCGATAAGGACGTCTTGCTTTATCAGGTATTGTATAGAAGATAGTTTTATTATCATTTGCCCATTCAATACTCGATATATTTTCAATTCTATCTTTTAATAAAACACCTGTTTTTAAATCCTTTATATATAGTGTATAGATCTCGGAACCAGTAGTATCGATTGAGTAAGCAACTAAGTCGTGATTCGGGCTAATTTTTATAATTTTAATATCGAAATATTTATGTCCTTCTGCCATCTTATTTTGATCGAACAAGATCTCTTCCCTTGCATCTAAACAACCCTTTTTTCTGCAATATATCCCATATTGTTTTCCTTCTTCTGTTCTTGAGTAATAATAATACTCCCCGAATTTATAAGGCACTGTAAGATCCGTTTGTTTCATTCTACCTATTATTTCTTCATACAGCTTTTTTTGGAATATTTCTGTCTTTTTCATCATTTTTTCAGTATATTCATTTTCAGATTTAAGGTAATCATAAATATCGTTATTTTCTCTATCTCTCATCCAGAAATAGTCATCAATTATCTCTTCATTATGAATTATTGTCTTATGTGGATTTCTTTTAGCTACTGGTGGTTTTAATATTTCCTTTGCAATTGTTAGATTTACATTTGTAATAATAAATAATGTAGCAATCAATATTATTGAGATTGTTTTAAATGTTTTATTCATATATAGACTCCTTTAAAATAATATAATATAGTTTATACAAATAAATTAATATGTCAAGAAGTAGGAGGAGAGAATGATGTTACAATGCTAAAATGTCACATATTAGGGATTGAAAATAATGAGATACTGAACTTGATTCAGTATCTCATATTAGATCCTGAAATAAACTCAGGATGACACAATAGCAATTTGTACATTAGTGGTTATACCCCTCCCTTTCTGGTGTCTGATGTCTTGTGTCTATTATTCATTATTCGTGGCTATTCCCACCATTTCTTCCTCGCCCTTTATGGGAGAGGATTGAGGTGAGGGTGCTAATAAGTATTTAATTAGGAAGTGAGAAGTAGGAAGTTTAAAGAAGAAAATCGAAAAACGGGAGCGTCAATGCCAATGGGAACGAATAGGAAATTATGAATTGTGAATTATTGTCATTCCTGCCTCTCCTCTTTGTCATTCCTGCGAAAGCAGGAATCTACCTTATTGAATTTCATTATATTAATCCTTCCATTCAATGTTAATTTTCTCTAATTCGTGAAATTAAAGTTCATATTTTCCATTCCGTGTTTCTTCTCCCCCTTCAGTGGTTATTTGTGGTGGATCTCCCTCTTTTCTTGGTTAATTCTCTTTACTTTATTGTATTTTAATTATCATTCCCATTTATAATTTTATAAACCTGTTTTGATAATTCTTCAATTGTAAATGGTTTTCTAAGCAATATTAATCCCATATCGGCAATTTCCTTATTCTCGCCAATATAACCTGATATTATTAATACTTTAATATCCTGTTTTTTTTGTAATATTTTTATCATCTCATGTCCTCTTAAATTTTGCATTATCTCATCTGTAATTATTATTTCAAAATTTCCTTTTGCTTTATAAAATTTTTTGATACCTTCTTCGCCTGAATTCGCCGTTATAACATTATATCCAATGTTTTCCAACATCATCTTTGTAACTAATAAACTTTCTTCAAAATCATCAACTAAAAGAATATTTCCTTTGCCATAATATATCTCCTCCTGATGCTTTTTACTGATTCTACTTGTTTCAGGCAATGATTTAGGTATATAGATGTTAACATCTGTTCCTTCACCTATAGTACTGGTCACTTTAATTTCCCCTTCATGCTGTTTTATTGTCCCATAGACAATTGACAAACCCAAACCGGTTCCTTCTCCCTTAATCTTCGTTGTAAAAAACGGATCAAATATATTGTCAATTATGTCACTGGCCATGCCACAACCATTATCACTTACCGTTATTTTTACACATTTTATATTATTACTATTACCCTCTCCATTTGCAAATTTATGCATAAAGGAATGTTCGGTTTTTATTAGAATATAACCACTTCCTGATATTGCATCCTTTGCATTGACAATAAGATTTAAAATTACATTCTGTATTTTCCCTCTGTCACCTTTTATAATACAAGAACTTTTATCAAGTGAAATTTTCAAGTCTATTTCATCACCTATTATCTGTTCAAGCATTTCATGTTCCTCTCTTATTAATTCATTTATATCAAAAATACTTGTTTCCAATTCTTGCTTTTTGCTAAATAGCATCAGATCACCGACTAATCTTTTAGCCCTTAATCCTGTATCTTTAATTATATTTGCATAATTCTTTACATTTGATTCTTCATATGATTTTCTAAGAATCAAATCGGAGTACCCTATTATTCCGGTTAACAAATTATTAAAATCATGTGTGATACCGCTGGATAATTTCCCAAGTGCTTCCATTTTATTCCTTTGATATATCTGTTTTTGTAATTTATTGAATTCGGTAATATCCCTGGAAAATATCCAGAATGAAGAAATACATTTATCTTTTATTATCGGAATTGTATTTATTTCAAGATATAATTTTCGCTTGGTTTTTATAATAAATTCAAATTCATTCTGCTTACTTGGTTTACCTGTTGCCAATATGTTATTTATCATTCTTTTGAATTCACCTCTATCCTCCATCACAATTAGATTGTAGATATTTTCTCCTTCTATCTCTTCCTCTCTATACTCAGTTATTCTTAAAAATGCCTCATTTGCACTTATTATATTACCCTTGATACCTAAGGAACAAATAGCATCAGGATTATTTTTAATAATTTCATTTTTTTCATATTGTGATGTGTCAAGAGCTTTGTACATTTCATAGATTTCTTTTGTTGCCTTCTTGTGAAGAGCAATTCTATTCATAAGCAAATATACAAACAATGTCAATGATAATGATAATACAATTCCCATTATAAAAACTAAACCGATAAAAACACCACTATAAGATCTATTGTATTGTTTTGTAATATAAAGTTTGAAAGTATTATCATTAAGTTTAAATATTGTCCCCTGATTCTTCTCCAACGATTTATCGAATTGATGTTTGTTATTGCAGTATAATAAATCATCACCATGTAATACATAAATATTATATACTTTATCCATATTTTCATTAATAGAGGTTCCAATAAATTTTTCTATATTAAAAACAGCATTTATATAACCACTAAATTTCTTATTAATATACAATGGTGAATCCATAATAATTCCATATCCACCCTGTTGAAGTTTAATGACAGATGATATATTGGTGTTCTTACTTCTTTCACTCTTTAAAAATATTGTTCTAAA
>CBDVEF010000198.1:0-3715 GCA_965372935.1 uncultured bacterium
GATTATTGTAATAAGAAAAAGGAAGTTTTATGCTTGACTTAACACAGTATGTGGTGGATCTCTTTCATTCTATTCTCCCCTTATGTCATTCCTGCGAAAGCAGGAATCTACCCAGGTTGTCATATTATAGGTCATCCTTTTCCGTGGTTCTCTTCTCTTTCAGTGGTTATTTTTCCACTTGCATCTTGCTACTTGGCTCTTGCAACTTGTTGCTATACATTCGTAGTCATTTCATATATTGACAATTAGATTTAATATGCTATTATCCGTGTATGAATAATAAGACTGTAAGGCACATAAGAGATTATATCGGAATAACATTGGGGGCAATCTTTTTTGGAATTGCGTATTCATGGTTTTTAATCCCCTTTAAAATTGCTCCCGGTGGTATTGGAGGTTTATCTCAAATTCTTTATTTCAAATTGCATATCCCTGCTGGAATATCGATGCTTATATTGAATATTCCTCTTTTCTTTATAGGAATTAAATTCTTAGGAAAGGAATTTGGGATAAAAACTTTATATGGTATTATTACAGGTTCTGTTTTTACAGATGTATTTTCAATCGATAATTTATTAAGCTGGAATATAATGACTGATACAATAGATAAATATTATAGGGCAACAGGTGTCTACTCTATGACAGACAACATTATACTTGCTTCATTGGCAGGTTCAGTAATTCTCGGTTTAGGTATTGGTATAATATTCAAATTTAGAGGTTCTACAGGTGGGACAGATATTCCTGTAGCCATATTAAGAAAAAAACTCGGATTCTCTGTTGTTTCTGGATATTTATTGGTAGAATCTTCGATAATCATACTTATTAGTCTTATTTTTATGGAACCTAATATATTAATCCTAGCATTTCTTAACCTTTTTATTGCAAGAAAAATTAGCGATATGGTGTTAGAAGGATTACCTTATGTAAAAGGGGTGTATATCGTTACAGATGAGAAGTTTGAAGATGAAATTAAAAAAAGTATTTTAGAAAAATTAAATAGAGGTGTTACTGTTTTCAAAGCAGAGGGTGGATTTACAGGATCACCAAGAAATGTTCTTTTTTGTGTTATAAATAGAAGAGAGATTTCCAAATTAAAAGTAATTGTCGAAGATATAGATAAAAACTCATTTCTTATAATAAACGATGTTTATGATGTAATTGGAGCTGGATTCAAAAGCAGAATAAATCAATGATCTATATAATTTTTATCTTATATGTTCCTCTTATTGCATAATTGATATTTTAATGCTATTATTTAATATGAAACCTAAAATGTTTTTAATAGTATTTACAATACTTTCAATTATAATAACATTATTTTTCCCTCCGACTTTCAAAAGCTTAATTAGCATTAATTTAGTAATTGTTGCCATTCTATTTACTGTTGTAAATCTTCTCCCATTTAGAATTAGAAGGGAAGTATATACTGCAAACACAGGAATTTATCTATTTCTTTTATGTACTTATAATTATAGAAATGCAATATTTATTATTATGATGTTTTCATTTATGAGCATCATACTTTTACATTTTAGAAAAATATTTAAAAATGTAAATATTGATCTTGTTAAAGGAGCAAATACACTTGGGATTAAGTATTTAGCTGGATTTACATCAGGAATTATTATAACAATCTACTTCTATAAACTTCCTCTTTATATTTCATTTATTCTAATATTTTTCACTTTTGAATTGATATTCACAATATTAAAATCCCTTTACTCTATATCATCAAAAGAGATAAAATCAACAAATATAATGTTGAAAATCAAAGATCTAATACTAAGAGACACATTCCAGGCAATAGCTTTTTATCCTCTAATCTACTTTTCAATAAATAATTATAATAATTTATTGTGGTTATGCATTATCATTATATCTATAATTCATATTATGATACACTTCATTTTCAAATATCACTCTGAGAAAGAAAATTATTTTAATTTACTTATATATATAAATAAAAGGATCGATGAAATTTCTTCTAAGGGTGAAAATATTGATTTTAACAAAACTGTGATTAATTATATTAAACATTTAATTTCTAATCGACATATGAAATTCGAACAGAATAAAATACCTGTTACTAAAAAGGATGTTTACAATAAATGGAATATTATTTTGGAAAATAGTTATTTATCATTAATAAATTTATCCGATCCAATTAATACCAGATTACAAATTAGGACAGAGACTCCTTTGAAAACGAATATGATTAATCTTATTGACCTTTTAATTCAACAAATATTAATGGTTTCCCATAATATTCATATAGACAAGAGGGTTCAACATGATTTTTATGCAATATTAGAAGCCCTTATTAACATAATTGATGCCAAGGATCCTTATAGTTCCGGGCATTCCAAAAGAGTGTCCTATTATGCTTATAATCTCGCTAAGGAAATTATGCCCGAAAAAGCCGAAAAAGTACGACTTTCAGCATTGCTTCATGACATTGGTAAGATAAGGATTCCTACCGAGATATTAATTAAAAAAGAACCTCTCACAAATAAGGAATATAATATTATTAAAAAACATCCTACCTATGGATTTGAAATGCTTATTAATTTAAAAGGACTTGATAAAGATATTTTAGATGGTATATTGTATCATCATGAACGATTAGATGGATCAGGTTATCCGTATGCAATAAAAGGAAATGATATACCTGAAATAGCAAAAATTATATGTATAATAGATATATTCGATGCAATGACATCCGATAGACCTTATAGACAAAAAATGTCAAATGATGAATGTTTTGAAATACTTATGAAGAGTGCTGAAAATAATATGATTGATAAGAATATAACAGAAACATTTATTAAAAGTATAAGTTAAGAGGTGAAATAAGGTGAAATATTCATATTCAAATAAATTTATATGGGCTGCAATAATTATGACAATTATTGTTGAAATAGTACTATTTTTTCATCCTTTTGCACCTCAGAGTATCAATATAAAATTGATCCTAAATACAATATTACTTGTATTTCTAAGCATTGTAGATATAAAAGTAACCGAAAACTTCAGAACAACATTCCTGTTTACTTTAATGTTTTATATATTGATAATATACCCATTGGAATTCGCTATATGGTATGTATATGCTCTTGTGTTATTGATAAATATTATGAGAAAATTATACAGCAAAAAGAAAATATTTGACTCATTAATAGTCTCTCTTTACATTTCTTCCTCCTTATTGCTATACGCATTCGTTGGTGTTCTTGTTTTTAAATTCATCTATAAAAATAACACATATACCTTAAATGCAAATATTATATTTTCTATTCTTTTTGCATTTATTGTAATGGAAACATTAACTTCCCTTCTGTTTATTATATCAAATAAGTATTTCTTTGAAATTGACATTAAGAAGAAACACCTTTTATTAGTTCTCTATTCATTTATTGGAGATTTTATATCAATGATTCTCTTTCTAATGTTCTTCCTGTTATTTGTTGAAGATTTGATAGCAATTCAAATCTTATATGTACTGTTTATTTTTATTGTTATATTTTTATTTAATTTTATTCTAAAAGAAAGGCTTGATATTTCGAAATATACCGAATTGATTAATGATTTGAATAGTCGTAATTATAATATTGACGATTTTGATTCAATAAATCATTCAATTAGTCACCTATTTGCCAGAATAAAATTTGACCTTAATGTTGAAAATATATATTATTTTAGGGAGACTGATGAT
>CBDVEF010000199.1:0-3708 GCA_965372935.1 uncultured bacterium
GTATATTCTGAAAATTGTTATAATTGAGTATGCCATCAAACCTATTATTCGTATATGGAAATACAGGGAAAAATGTGATATTGAGATTGAGTTCTCCACTTATAGATGTTTCAGTAAAAACAGGTAAATTAAAAAAACATATAACAATAAGTATAAATACAATTATTTTCATCACTCACCCCTACTTTATTCTCTCGAGATATGATGTATTAAAATATCTTTCTTTGACCCTGGAACTGTTAAATTCTATTTCCTTAGTAATAATTTCCGTTTTAGTGGGTTTGATATGGCTTTCCATTACCATCTTATAAGGATATATCTTATCTCCAATCGTTATATATTTAGAAAAAGTCAATGTTTTTATGTTTGCTTTATGTCTGAAATAATCGATTTTGATATAATAATATTCTTTATTAGATATATAAACCTCAAGTTTTTCATAACCCTGATCTTCCCCCGGTTTCGGAGTGCATATAATTTTATAACATTTTTCACCATTTACATCTGCTTTACTATCAACAAGTTCCATATCATACCTTGATATTGGTCCCTCCCCTGTATCACCCATATCATTATATGAAAAATTCGTACCGGCAGCTGAATTCTTTTTTGCCGAAGAGCTCAATTTTCTTATTCTGCCTGTTGATGAAAATCTAATCCATAGATCATTTTCAATCATTAGATATGCTGTTCCTTTCATTCGTCCCGGCTTTTTGTATACTGATAAGGAATAATTTTTATCTCCTTTTTTCATAAAGAAATTTTCGAGTTCCATAGTAATGTTAGGTTTTCCCGAGCGATAGGTTGTCATATCATTTACAGAATATATATTATTGCCGATAAATATATTATTTGCTTTTTGAATTATATTATTTACATCATCTGCAAATAGTATCCTCGGTAAAATAAGAAAAAATGATATGATTAATAAATTAACGCTTATGTTCCTTTTCTTCATTTTTAAACCTCCATGGTGTAATGCTAAGTCCCCATTTCTCATAAATAATAATTAATATAGCCGGATGAAAAAGTATAGAAAAAAGAAATGCTACTGCCATTGCAATGGACAATACTATACCTGTACTATGCATTGCCGTCATTATTGAAGGTATAAATGATGCAAATGCAATAATAGTTGTTATTGATGTAAGAAGAACAGCTTTTCCTGTTTTTGCAATTACAATATCCATATTACCTTTTCCTTCGATAAGATAACGGTGATTTATATGCACGGCATCATCTACACCAATACCTATAAGAAGAGGAATTGATATAATATTTAGAAAATCAAACTTAATCCCTGCTATAGCCATAAATCCAAATAGGGTACCAAATGAGAGCAACAATGGTATCATTGTTATAATTGAGAGTTTGAAATTCCTGAAATCAATAAGCAGAAGTAGAAATATTGCAATAATGGCTGATAATGAAGCAATAAGTCCACTTTTCTCAGCTATTTCAATAAGTATATCAGACACAATAATCATACTTGTTGTTTCATTCGTTATTGAAGTAACTTGCTTGTATAGTATATCACGATTCTCTTTCACCCATGGATTTTCCTTTGGAATAATATTCAATAAAAAACAGCTGCCATCGCGTGATACATAGCTATCCCTTATATAGGTCGGGATCAAGTTAAGTGTAATTTTATCTGTATTTGCCATCTTTATTAATTTTATCTTGGATAGTTGTACAAAACTCTTTTGAAATTTAACAAGTCTATATTCTATCCCTGAATTCTTCCCTGAAACACTTTCAAGAAGTTCATCTACTATTGATTTTTCAACTTTATTTCCCTCTTCATCCCTACCCGTTAAATTATCAAGTTTTTCATGAAGATTATTCATCCCACCAATATATGCAAGATCGGACATCTCACAAAGATTGTTCTCAAGCCTTGAAAGTTCTTCTCTCAACTGAGTAATATTTACATAATTACCTGATCTTATATTAGATAAAGATGATTTAAACTCTTCAATATAGGGTTTTCTCTTTTTCTGCTCACTGTCAGAAGGTAAAAAAGGGGCAATCGATTCGATTTCCTTAACAGACTCAAGTTTTCTTAATCGTTTACCGATATCTCTAATTTTATTAAGGTCATTTGAGCTATAAAATAAAGCATCAGGTGACATTTCAAACTCTTCAGTCATTTTATCCTGCAATGCTATTGATTCAAGCCCCTTTGCCTCCATATTCATAACATTTGTTTCGACACGCACATTTCTTGCTTGAGGTAATATTAAAAGTGTTAGAATAAACATAGTTATTGCATAAATATAGGGTTTTGCTTTTATGCTCTTCCCAAGTTTCTCCATAAAGGTGAATTTAATTTGGACTTTATTGAATAGTTTTGTTTTTGTTTTGCCTCGCTTCATAATTCTCTCATTTCGTAGTCCCAGTAAAGCAGGAACAAGTATAAACATAGCAATTAATTCACAAATTATCCCAATACCTGCAACAATACCAATCTCTTCCACCATACTTGAACGAGTTATTACAAGAGCAAAGAAGGCTGAAGCAGTAGTTAACGCCCCAAGAACAATACCTGATCCGCTTTTTCTAAAACTATTACCGATTGCCTCAAAGAATCCTTTTCCATCATCTCGTTCAAGTGTAAATGCTGTCAAAAGGTGAATTGCATAGTCTACTCCAAGCCCTATCAAGACTACCATATATGCGGCTGTCACCAGATTTACTCTCCTGAGAAGGAATCCTGCCATTCCAACCGTCCAAAACACACCAAGCAACAATGGGATTCCTGCAATAAGAGGGACTGAATACATTTTATATGTAACAATTAATAAAATCATAATTAAAAGTAGAGATATGAACATTGAAGCAACTATCCCCTTTTCGCCCGTTTCACCTTCATCTTTAGCTACTACGGTCATTCCTGTTAATCCTGCCTTCACATCATATTTATCTGCAATTTCTCTTACAGTTTTATCGATTAATGGAACACCATTCATTAGCAAGGTAATATCATTAGCAGTAAAGGATGGTTGAATTATGATTAAACCCATAGTATTGTCTTTATTGAAAATATAAGGGCTCCCAATAAGAAATTTATCCAGAGAAGCAGATAATTCCTCTCCGTTTATATCGATCCCGTCAGATGATTTTTTCATTAGAGATAATATTTCTTTGATTCCATTAAATTGTCCCGTAAGCATCCTTTCATCTTCAGATAAATTTTCCTCATAAGCAGAATATTCATCCTCGAAATTATCATTTAATTTCTTTAGGAATGGAACAATATTTGGATTTGAAAACAGATTACTCATTTTTTTAATATTATCAACATTAAGAAGCATTAAACCATGATTTTTAAAGAAACTCATATCCATCTTTCCCTCAACCCTTGTAATGTATTTCGAGTATTTGGGATTAGAAAGCTCTTTTTGAATTGCATCGATTGTGGTTTTTACCTCTTTCTCTGACTGAATTTTATCTTCTCTGTTTTTCGATTCAACAACAACTATTATTGATGAAGCAGCAGGAAAATTCTCAACTACCCTTTTAAGTTGCTTTACCTGAACCGATTCCTTTGGAGCCAAAGAATAAAAGCTAAATTCCACCTTTGTTATTGCAACACCGAATGACATGATTATTGTTATTATAACCGCTATTAGAATAGTTTTCCGCCAGTTTTTTGCAGCCCAAATGCCCCATTTTCCGAGAAATTCAGTTTTTATTTTATCCATC
>CBDVEF010000200.1:0-3704 GCA_965372935.1 uncultured bacterium
ATACCCTTCACATATTGTTCATTAACAAGAGTTCTTAAATCTTTGGGAGCATACCCATAATTTTCTCTATATCTTCTATATGCTTTTGTCAGGTATATTTTTGCATAATTTTTTATATTATTTAATGCTCCTTCCCGTTCTCTATCATTTTGTGCATTGTTATATATCTCGATCCAGAGCAACATACCCGTATAATAGTCTCCCATTTTCAAATGCATAAAAGGAATAAAATGTGATATTTTCTCAGGACAATCTGGTTTTTTTACAGCAACTCTAAACCAATATTCTGCAGCATTATAGTTCTTATACCAGATATAGGAAAAAAATCCAAGAAAAAAAGGCATTCTCCAACTATCGGGTATATTTATCATCCCCTTTTTTAATAGTTTTTGACATTCTTCCCAATTATTACCATCCGTTCCTATAAGTGTTGCTCCAAATGAATAAGGTTGCTCAAAGTATGGATCCAGATTTGTAATACTATTAAATATATTGTTAAGATAAAGGACAGCTGCTTTTTTTTCCTTTCTATCGCCATAATATTGTAGCGATTTAAACCAGATATAATCTGCATATAAAAGATTAAAATCTGTTGCTAAATGGGGATTTGTCACCTCTTTAGGGATATAATCAACATTTTGTACAAATTTATCCCTATATGAATAAATATCAATTAAATTGTTATTTAATACATATATATGAAATATAGCAGTAAATATGAAAAGCCACAATATTATCCTGAATATTTTTCTCATCAGAATTCTTTTCGTTCAAATGTTATAATTGATAAAATGAGCATAATAATCATATAAAGTATTCCATATGAAAGCACATAAACAATTTGATTTGATGAAATGTTAATCCCATGAGTAACCTCTTTCTGTATATTATAAAAACTTAGATTAGGAAGTAAATAATATGCAATTCTGCTCAGTATCTTTAAAAGTTGATTCCCTGTCATTATAGAATATTCATAAACATCCATAGCAAAATGACCTGCAAAATATACACCGAAAGAAAACACACCCGTAAGAATTGGCGTTGCCGAGAAAGATGAAAAAAACATTGTTACAGATAAAATTATCATCAATTCAACAACCGAGAAAAGCAAAGATAACAGATATTGAATATTATAATTAATATGAAGAAATTTCATAAAAATAAAAGCTATAATTGACAAAATTATAGTTATAATTATAAAAACAGTAGATAATCCAAAAAATTTCCCCAGCATAAATTCCCATCTCCTAATTGGTTTAGAGGCATAGATATATATTGTTTTCTTTTCAATCTCATCATATACAAGTCTTGTGCCATTAAATATAATAATAATCAGTCCTATAAGAACAGGTAAGGAAAGAGCAATATCAACTACAAGTTTGTTATACTCTCCTAACATTACATTATTGAGAAATAGAGATGCAATAAAAAGAACAGTTCCAAATATCACCATTGAAATCAATGTATAATTCTTAAGAGATTCAAGGTATACAACTTTAGCAATATAATAACTATTTCTCATTGTTATTCCCCGTTCTAAATAAACTTATAAATTCATCCTCAAGATTTCTTTGCAATGGCAATAGTTTTATAATCCTACCCTTTGCATTCATTAATATCATCCTTATCAATTCATCTTTTTGTCGCTCACTCTCAATTAGCAAAAACACTTTATTGCCTTCTATGTCCATAATCTTTCCGTACTTAGCTAATTCGGATACATTATCCCTGTCTTTTAATTCAATTTTTACCTCATAATAACCTTTAGGATTCGCAAGCATCTCTTCAAGTACACCTACTCTAATTAATCCCCCCTCCGCAATAATTCCAACCCTATCACAAATCATTTCTACATCCTGTAATATATGGCTGGAGAATAGAACCGTTTTGCCATTCTTTTTTAATTCCAATATAATATCTCTTACCTCTTTACGACCTATTGGATCAAGTCCTGATAGTGGTTCGTCAAATATAATAAAAGGCGGATTATGTAAAATAGCCTGAGCAATACCGAGTCTTTGTATCATCCCTTTTGAATAATATTTTATCTTCATTTTTTTTATATCAAAACGACTAAGTCCAGTAAGTTCAGCAACTTCACTAATTCTATCTTTTAGTTTTATCCCTTTCAAACCCAAAAGCGAACCCGATATGTTTAAGAATTCATAAGCCGTTAGATAATTGTGAAAATAGGGATTTTCTGACAAAAATCCTATCAATTTTTTATATTCAATATTATTTATAGAAATATCATTCAATAACACTTTTCCTGTATCTGCTCTAAGAATACCTACAATAATTTTTAAAATAGTTGTTTTACCTGCGCCATTCGGACCTAATAATCCAAAAATCTCTCCCTCATTTATTGTAAATGAAATATTATCAACACCTCTATGCTTTATTCTAAAAAAAGCTGATCTATATGTTTTACTTAATTTATCAACAACAAGAATATTTTTCATTAATAATATATTATTACAGATAGGAAATTAGTCAAGTCAATTATTTTTTTTCATGGTAGATTGGTATAGACATACTAACCAATTTATGGATAGATTCCTACTTTCGCAGGAATGACATAGGAGGGATGTATCAATGACACCAATATTTTCTTGATTAATATTAATCAATATGTTAAAATCAGTTAGTGTTTTTATAAGGTTAATCTAAAGAGAGGAGAAAAATAAAAATGGAATTAAATTCAAAAAAGACCGAACGAGCGACTCAATTTATTATCTTGTTTGTAATTATTTTAATGACTTCCATTGCTCTTTTTGCAGATTCAGGTAATATGGTAAAAAAGATTAATTTCTATGATGTTTTACTGCTTCCTCGCATCTGGGTAAGTGCAATATTTTGTCTTATTGCCCTTGTTTTATTAATTAAATCATTTGTTACCCGCAATTTACGTTTAATCTCCTTATTCGTCATTTTCTTTACATTTGCAGTTGTTTCAACCCTTCCAATTGGTAATTTTGCAAGAGGAATGGGAATGCATCCGAGTCCTGTCTGCTCTATAGTTAAGCCATTTATGTTTATAAAAGCAGGAAGAGCAGTCCCTATTATTTTTACAACCATACTATTTTCCGTTGCGGTACTAACAATCATTGGGAATAAACTCTTCTGTGGATGGGTTTGTCCTATAGGAGCATTACAGGAAATATTTCATAGGATCCCATTATCTAAAAAATTTAAGATAAAAATCCCTTTTAAAATACCAAATACGATTCGTATTGCAATTTTTATATTATTTATAATCTTACTTTTTACAGCACGACTCAATATTTATGAATATTTTAATCCATTCGAATTCCTGCACTGGAATTTTGAATTGTTATCAATTGTTATATTATCAATTGTATTAATTGCTTCGATCTTTATGTTCAGACCGTTTTGTTATTTTATATGTCCCCTCGGGTTATTTACATGGGTTTTGGAACATATTTCAATCATCCGGATTAAAGTTGACAATAAGAAATGTACAAAATGTAATAAATGTGTAGAAGAAAGCCCCTGTCTTGCCATTCCTGCAATATTGGAGGGAAAAAAGACAAGACCCGACTGTTTTGCATGTGGAAGATGTATAGAGATATGCCCTGAAAATGCATTGAAGTTTAGAAAATAAAGAGGAAGGGAGATCCACCACTAATTCACGAATAAAAGATAATGGACGCCAGACACCAGACATCAGACGTCAGCCGAAA
>CBDVEF010000201.1:0-3693 GCA_965372935.1 uncultured bacterium
TTCAAGTTCATTCCTAATTGTAATCCTGTACATTATTTTATCTTCTTGAGCTCGTAATGACCATACAGCCGGACCCTTTTTCCGATTTAGCATCCTGAACTGAATGCCATTTTTATCCGAGACTTGAGGCATTAATCCACCAAGAGCATCCAATTCAAAAACTAATTGACTCTTTGCCAGTCCCCCAATAGAAGGATTGCATGACATATTCCCGATAAAATCAGCATTTATTGAAAATAGTACTGTCCTTAGACCCATCTTGGCTGAAGCATAAGCAGATTCTATACCTGCATGACCACCACCGACTACAATAATATCAAATTTAAGGAAATCCTCATTCATTATTTTTTATGATATCCAATACTTCATCTTTATTCTTGGCTGAAATAAGTGATTCTCTTACCTCTTTAATTCTTATAAGACGAGAAAGTTTAGCAAGTATTTTTATATATTCTTCATTTTTATCATCAGGACCTACAAATATAAAGAACAGAAAAACCTTCTTTTTATCAAGAGAATTAAAATCTATCCCCTTATCGGATTTGGCAAAAACAAGGTGTAATTTACTAACAACATTTGTTCTTGCATGAGGTAATGCTACTTGTCTTCCCAACCCTGTTGTAGCAATGTTTTCCCTCTCTACTAATGTATTAAAAAGTAAGTTTTTATCCTTTATTAATCCCTCTTCATAAAATTTGTCAGTCAACTCTCTTAAAATCTCTTCCTTATTTCTCCCTTTTCAATGCATTATTATAAAATTTTGTTTTAGAAGCTCATTAAGCAAACACAAATCAAACCTCCAACAATTTCAAATTAGGAATAGGGATTATATTATGATGTTTATTATTTAATATATGATTTTCATATGCTGCTTTTGCTATCATAATTCCATTATCTGTACATAATTCAGTAGGGGGGACATAGAATCTAATTTTATTTTCCAATGAAAAAGTATTAAATCTTTCTCTTAAATATGTATTAGAAGCCACTCCTCCTGATAAAACAAGAGATAATGGATTATACCTTAATATAGCCATACTTATTTTATCAATTAAATTATCCGCTATTGATTTTTGTAATGAAGCAGCAATATCAGCTCTTCTTTTCTCTTGTTCTTTCTTTGATAAATCCCTATAATGATATAAAATTGAAGTTTTTAAACCGGAGAAGCTAAAATCCATCCTTCCCTTAACAGCTATTGGTAATTTTAAATAATATTCATCACCTTGATGTGAAATATTTTCTATTTCCGGTCCTCCAGGATAACCAAGTCCCAGGATTCTTGCCACTTTATCAAATACTTCACCTGCTGCATCGTCAATAGTTTTTGCAAGAACTTTATAATATCCGATTTTTTTCATATATACAAGTTCCGTATGTCCTCCGCTCACAAGCATAACAAGTGCGGGTAATTTTACATTTTTACCTATAAAATTTACTAATATATGACCTTCGAGATGATTTACAGCACATATTGGAATATTATTAGAGTATGATAAACCCTTTGCGAAAGAAATACCCACCATTAGAGCTCCTATAAGTCCTGGCCCATTTGTCACACCAATCAAATCAACATCTGATAACTTAATGTTTGCTTTGATTAATGATTCATTTAGTATATTATAAATATATTTGTTATGTTCTCTTGATGCGATTTCAGGAACAACGCCACCAAAATCAGAATGTACCTTTTGAGATAAAATTATATTTGATAATATTGTGCCCGAATCTTCAAGTATTCCGCAAGATGTTTCATCACATGATGATTCTATCCCAAGTGTTATCAATCTATTACCTCAACCTTAACGAATTCAGGTTCTATTGCCTGTTTATAAATATTTTCTGGCAAATCAATAAAAACAGGTAATAGATAAGAGCCTGGAGATATTACATTAACAATAACATAAGCACTAATTCCTGCATTTATAAGTGAATCTATATTATCACTGCTACCAGAGAGTGTCAATTTTATAGTATTAGGATCAATCCTAATATTATCCCACCTATCTGATTTGGAAGAAATAACAACATCATTAATGTTTCTTGTTTCAAGTCTTGATATATCAATTTTAACTTTTACAGAGTCAAATTGTGGTTGTATATTTGTTAATTCGGGAATTATAATCTTTACATACGAGTTATAACTTTTACCTCTTCCCGTTATATCAATAATATCCGTATTTAGATAATTAATTTTTTCTACAAGTTGTTTAGGTCCCTCTATCATAATTTCGTCGGGTTTTACATCAATTTCTCCGGACTGGATATATCCTTCTTTAGGATTACCTTTAACAAATGGTATTACGGCTACATTTTTTGAAATTTTATTATCAATATTAATATTCAAATATTCGGGGATAATCTGAATGACTTCAACCTTATCATATCTTGACATATTCACATTAGATCTATCTATATTAATTATATTTTCTCCCTTTTTCAATGTTTTCCCATTTATAAAGATTATCGGTTTAATCAATGATCTGGCATATATTATATCTTTTATCTTGCCATATATTTTTACATCTACTTTACTTGGTAAATGATTGACTAATATTAAATTTTCAGGGAAATCTTGAATATTAAAACTGGCTTTAACAGTATAATAAGAAAATTGATCCGTTTTTGCATTAAACCAAATTACCAATGCAATAACTATAGCTAAAATCTTAAATAGCAAGTCACTTCTTAACCATTTTCGCATTACATAAAATACTATATTAAATTACAGGTGTCAAGGAATCAAAAAAGATTTGGTAGATAGGTATAGACATATGTTCCAGTTTCACAAAACCCATCATTGTCATTGCGAGGAGTGAAACGACCTGTCTGCGTGCGGACACGCACAGGCAGACTAAGCAATCTAACTTCACTCTTGTGGGATTGCTTCACTTCGTTCGCAATGACATTCTTTTTTCCTCGCCCTTGATGGGAGAGGACTAAGGTGAGGGTGATAAAAAGTATTTAAGTAGTAAGTGAGAAGTAGGAAGTTTAAAGATGAAAATCGAAAAACGGGAACGCCAACGGGAACAGGAGCGTAAATCGTTAATCGTAAATCGTGAATTCCAATATCCATTCATTCTTTCCATTATTTCACTATTCCCCCTCCCTTCAATTCCCTCCCACCTGTGGAGGGAAAGTTAAAATTTATTTTCCTTCGTGAAATTCGTTATTTCTTTCTTTCCCTTCTCGGCTGACGTCTGATGTCTGAAGTCTGATGTCTATTATCTTTTATTCGTAAACTAGTGGTTATTTTCCTTTTCTTTTTTAATTTTATTTAAGATTCTTCTCTTCCTCTTAATCAAATCTTCGAAATATTTCATTTTCCCGATATGTTCATTCAATTCACTAATTATATTACACTTTTCAATCCCCCTTTGCACAATAGCCATAGCAGTATTCAAGTCTTTGACCTTATGTTCATAATACTTTGCAAGCTCTATAATTGCATAAAATTCAGATTGTTCCTCCTCCCAGATAATAGCAGCAGCATTTATATTCTTTCTTTTAAGCATAAACGATTTTTCTCTCTTTGCTTCTTTTATTACAATTTTATCTATGCAATTTTCAAGAAGACATTTTATGTGAATCTCTGCATCATCTGTTAATTTTTTATTTTTTAAATACCTTGCAATACTTAATTTATCGATTTCTTCATTTATTGAGTTAGGGTCTGATAAAGCATTTTCAATA
>CBDVEF010000202.1:0-3687 GCA_965372935.1 uncultured bacterium
TTACCATATGTAAACTTTTTGAAATTTGAGGGATGTAAAGAATTGTATACAAATGTAATATCAATACCTGAAAATCCAGTTCCTATTGTTGTCATAATGGCAAAAATAATAGAAAATTTTCCAAAATCAGTTGGGCCCAATAATCGAGCTAATATAATTGATATTGTAGCAGATAATACACGTGATAATATATTGCCGAATGAAACTACAGAAATATCTTTTAAAAATACTTTCTTATTACTCATCAGTGAATGATAAGTTGTCTTTAAGGTAAATATAAATTATGCATAAAATAATTCCTAAAATACCCCCTATCAATGCATTAAGTTTTTTTCTTGGAGAATAAGGAATAGTTGCGGGTTCTGCAAAATCAAGAACTTTAATAAACTCTTGATTTGTAGTTAGTTTCAAATAATAATTTGCAGAATCAATAAGTGAAATATAATAGTTTGCAATTTTAGGGTTAAGATTGTTATATTTCGATCTTACATTTATTTTAATTAAACCATTATTTTCATCATTGATTATACTAACCATATTGCTTTTTACATAGTCTCTTGACAAAATTTCATTTTCAAAACCAAATAATTTTTTTATATTAAACTTAAAAACAATTTTATCAACAATGAAATTAGAATTTAAAATTGTAATAATTGCTTGTGATGATATATTCATTCCACTACCCCCTCTTGCAATAGCTCCAAAAGGAGTTTGAATTACAGAACCACCACTACTCATTTCAGGTGATAGTAATTTTGCTGTACTTTCATACTTTTTAGGTACAAATAGGCTTATTAAAAAAGTGAGCAAAAAAGGTATAAGAAAAGAACATAACAACAATTTCCATCGACGTTTTAAGACTATTATCCATCCAATTGATCCTCTATTAGTCAAAATCTCCTCCCATCTACTTTATTATACTGTAAATACTTACAGTTGCTATGGCAAGTTGTGATACGATTGTTACAATATCCTTAATAATCGGTCGCCAATCAGTCCTTACTACAAACTTCTCAGGTATAATAATTGCATCTCCTCTCGTTACCTTTCTCATATTTTTATCAACTATACCTGATGCTCTTAGAATATACATATTTCTTCTATCCGCCGAACCCTTGAGTCCTCCTACCTGATTTAAATAATAATTAATAGATTTTCCTTTATTATCTATAAGAGCAGCGGGGTTATATACCGCACCTACTATTTGTACAGTGTTATTCATCTCAGGAACATATATAGAATCCCCATCTTCTAAGGATATATTAATATCTCTTTCACAATTTATATCTATTACCACTCTACCGGGTGTTTTAATATTTGATACTGCCCATATTAGACTTTTCTTCTGCTGAAGCATCTGCATTCTCAATTTTAAATCATCAGCAGTCATTTCCCCGGTTGTTGACATAGAAGTTTGTTCTTCTAATAATTTTATATTTAATGAATTTACAAGATCCCGTCTTGCTTTATTTCCGAGTATGGAAACAGACTTTCTTATAAAAACAACACCTTCTTTAAATGCATTGTCACTAAAACCACCGGTTCTTTTAAGTAATGAATTAAGTGTTTCTCCATCCTTAAATGCATAAATACCCGGATATTTTACATTCCCGGCAACAACTGCTGTTTTTAATCTCTCTTTATTCTTATCATATTTAATGTTTACAACATCAAATGGTGATAATTTAATATTAATGTCCATTGAATCCTTGAGATTAATATATTTTATATTTTTATCGATTGTTTTATATAACTCACAGGAATCCTCATTTGCTTCTCTTAAGTATCCCCCGGATAGGAATATCAAATTTTCCAAACTTATATTTTTATGAAATGAATAAGTTCCGGGATTTTTAACAGCTCCATATATAAATACCGAATCACTTGGTAGTATCTCATCAGAACTGAAAATATATATACTATCCCACTCTTTTAGCTCAATATTTAGTTTTTTATTTAAATAATTACTTGGAGTGAAACTGAATATTGTATCCCTTGTTTTATCTATATATCTAAAAATGAAACCATTTTCCATATAAGAGTCTTTTGTGAATCCACCTGATTTTTTTATTAATTCCGTAATATTCATATTTTTTACAAATGCATATTTCCCGGGCTGCTTAACCTCTCCATATATCTTTACATATTTATGAATTTTACTGTATGCAATAGGGATTGAAACTATATCACCATCATTACATTTAACATTTCTAAGCTTTGATAACAATTTACTATGTGTTTCTGCGATATAATCCTTTGTTACTCTCTTGCTATCTTTATATGTGATCAATTGCAAATGAGTTTTGTTTCCTACAGGTAAAATACCACCTGCATAACCCAAAAGAGTATTAATCGATTCATTCTTTTTAATCTCATAAATCCCCGGTGTTTTAACAGCACCCATAAAAGCAATAGTCTTACCTATTGGAGGTACATATATAATATCACCTGAATTCATAAATATATCGTTATACTTAACACCCTTCAAAATCAACCTGTAAAAATCAAGTGTATACCGCTTCTGTGATATTAATTGAATGTTCCTTAAACTACCTGTTTTCTTTATTCCTCCGGCTATATAAACAATCTGTAAAGGCGACATCATAGCCGACACATTATAAATACCGGGTCTAACAACCTCCCCTACGATATATACCTGAATATTCCTTAATTGCCCCAGAGTTACATCTATATTGACATTACTATATTTTTTATTCACCGCATTAGATACATCTTTTTCGATATCAATTAATCGTTTCCCCCATACATTCAGATCTCCGATATTTTCAATAAATATCTTACCGTTTTTGTCCACAATAATTGTTTGTTGTAAGACTAATTCACCCGAAATACTTACAACTATATTGTCACCAGGACCAATTATATAATTATAATCCGTATGCATACTTGAGTACATATCGGATGCTGTAATATGTTTAAAATTATCATATCCGAATTGTAATATAATTTGAGAATCGGGAAGTAAGAAATTGTAATTTTTACTATTATATGTGCTCTCAACAACTGACTCTATAGCTTGTAATTTTATAGATTCAGCTACCGTTGTATCAATAGCTAATAGAGAATCCTCTGTATACATTTCCAATTGCCCTTGAGATTTAAGAGCTTTTTGTATTTCACTTAAATTAGAGGAGGTATATTTTGAAAGATCTAACTGTTCTCCAAATGTAAAAGATATTAAAGATATTAATAGTATTATAAAGATGAAAGGTTTTCTCATAACTACTCCTTTTAAATTCGTGGAATAATAGCATAATGGATTATATATGTCAATAATAAATATAAGTATCAAGTATCAAGTTCATAAACAGTAAATAATTAATTGATAATCGGGAATTCGTGGTTATATTCCCTCTCGTGTTTATTCCACTCATCCTATAATTATTATTACGAGGAGTGAAACAACGAAACAAATCTTTATGTTGAGATTCTGTATAGAGATGGTGTTTTCATTTATGCATTTTGATTATTCCCCTTCCGTGTTTCGTATATCCTTCAGTGGTTCCCCCTCCCTTCTGTTCCCTCCCACCTGTAGGGAAAGTGGAAAATATACCGTTTCGTGTAATTCGTGGCTATTTCCTCTTTCTTCCTCGCCCTTGATGGGAGAGGACTGAGGTGAGGGTGATTATAAGTATTTAAGTAGGAAGTGAGAAGTAGGAAGTTTAA
>CBDVEF010000203.1:0-3681 GCA_965372935.1 uncultured bacterium
TTCATCTAATTAACATTACCTAATTTTTTACCGCATATTTCAATCTGTCATTATTATCAAACATATTTACCCAATATATATCAGGAGTTGACGATTCATAATCTATAGAAATATCATATAATGATGGTGAATATGCAGAATCGGTAGTTGAAAAATAACCCTTATACTGCAGCCATCTCGAATCCTGGTGAACCGGATTAATCATCCATGCACTGCCCTCATTGCTTTTTTTAAGACTGTAAACATCAGTAATTATCCAGCCAACTTGAAAAAGCATAAGTTTCAGCCATATTTTTCTCACCTCATAGGTTGGGGTACGAAAGACAAAAACATCTTTTTTCCAATCGGCTGACGATTGCACATCCTTACCATCATACCACCATATCTCTGTCCCATCCATCTTTTCAAAACCCACGCACATTCCAATATTACCACTATCCTCGTTTTCTTTATGCCATAAACTAAATGAATAAAATTGCTCCTTTTCAATCGGACCATCATATAGTATTTCCCATCGAGCATCACCAGATGTATAATCTGTTATTTCTACCTTAACTGCCTTTAAACCCTCATATGCATCATCAACAACCGTATATACCCTATTATTTTCCCCCCAACCTGCCTGTCGTGTATAGTCGGGAATCCCAACATTAGCCGAATCATCCTCTAATGATGGGTTTGAAAGTAAATTATCTCCAATATCACCATAAGATATGTAATAATCCGTAGTACTTGTAGGACCATACCACTGAGCAATTTCCAAACCTGCAGAGTCAACCGCACTCCGCATCTGAAACTTTAGACATCCCTTTTTTACTGAAGATGTCCAATCAATCATAAAAGGTGTGCTTATTAAACCTAAATCAATTGGAGCAGATGTATATGTACCATTATCTGTCTCATAACCAACACAATAACCTGTATAACTACTACTTTGTTCCAACTGGGCACGGTCAACCCACATCGAACCAATAGCACCGGCAAACTTCGGCATAAGAAGGACTATTACCCTAATTTCATCAGTGTTTATAGTGGTATTAACGGTTTTTGATATTCTTGTGAAATTTGTACTGTCAATTACCTCGGAAGATACACTGCTTATATATTGCCCATTACCCCATAATTCAATTGCTAACCTTACATTCATATTTTCCAAATCGTTTACTTTTACATCTGCGGAGAATGTATAATCTGTTGTTGTTTCAAGATTTCTCACTGTCTGTATTAGACAGATTGACTGATTACTATTTGAATTGAAAGTAATCTTCTGAGACCTTAAACCATTAGTAAATGTGGTAGTATCAAGCTCCATAGTATAATTACCACCTGAAGGATTATAGATTTGAAAATTTTCAGCAAGTCCTCCTATTTCTCCTGATTCCTCAAAGGATGAATTCTCCAAAATATTCTTTCTTTTTAATGATATTGTACCTTCATCCAGAATCTCTAAACCTATTATTGTCCCCGATTCAAAATCTTCTTTTGTAGTATGGGTTATGGTCTCGGGAAAAATTAAAGAAGGTAATATGAATAATATTAAGACTCCCACTACTATACATATCGTTTTTATATTTCTATTAAACCTTTTCATCCTGTACCTCCTTACCTTATTATCTCAATCTTCTTCCTGCTTTTATATCCTTTAGTCCTTAGTTCATAATAGTAAATGCCACTTCCGACTCCCTTGCCCATATCATCCTTTCCATCCCAGATTATATGATAATAGCCACTATTCTGATTACTGTTTACCAGTATCCTTACCTTTTGCCCTGTAATATTATATATATTAATCTCTACATTCCCTCCTACAGGTAATGAATACATTATCTCTGTTCTTGAGCGAAAAGGATTGGGAAAGTTCTGGCTTAATGAATATATTGAAGGATTTTTATTTACCTTTGCCTCTTCAATAGCACTTGGTATTACTTCTGCTTCGAATATTACTGTATCCGAAGCAAATCCGCTTGTGTAATCAAAAGCAATCCATCCGGAACTATCAGCTGTAAGTGTATCATAAGGTATATTATTAATTTTTACTTCTATTGTTGAATTCGGATGAAGATCTCCTACCGTATGTGATGTTACAACATTCGGACTTTCACAAATCTCCATCCATTTCTTGTAATATGTTCCTGTTGTATCCCATGTAATTATTGATACTTCAAGAGAATCAATATTAGGAATAACTGTCATTTTATAAGCTGTAATACTGACACTCTCATTGCCAAGTGTAATATATTTACTACAATCAGTATAATAATATGCTGTATTCCCACCATTTTCACTGAATACTTTATTAGATGTGAATTGAACTATTACAGTACCTCCATATTCACTGCGGATTGAAAACAATTGTGGTACAGGATCTATAACTACTCCTTCTCCAACATTAATACGATAGTATGAAATATTATTGTTTTCAAATGTCACAGATCCAGCCGGAGTCAAATTGACATGGGACCAGATAGTATTGAACACAGTGTTTTCCAGAAACATAACACTATCAGTTGTTCCACCATAACTTTCGAATCCAGCTCCGGGTAAATCATAGAGAGTATTATTGTATACAAAGGAGTTTCTGAGATAATTTACACATGTACGTCCTACATTATGTATCATATTGCCACTTATATTAACATAGTACATTGTATTTACATCTCCACCACCATGTTCAAATAGAGCGCCATTGTAAGGACCACCACCATATATTTCATTATCAATTATATCTATATAAGATATGCTATAATTAGTTCCGTAATTGAAAAGATCAATTATGTTATGTCCTTCACCACCGGATGAACCAGGATTATCATGAATCTCATTGTTGGAAATTGATATATGGTGTGTAGGATAGTAATTTGTTTGCACCATCCACGAATTCCAACCATTATCATGGATATTACAATCAGATATAGAACAATATGTGCAATCTAAGAAATTTCCAGCTATTCCAAGAGTATTATGTATTTCTATACTTGAAAGATTAATGTTAATAGCTTCTCTTACATATATTCCTTGGGAGTAATACTTTATAAGTATATTACTGATATTTATATATGATGCTCCATATGTAATATCAATAGCAATACCTGTTGTATCCTCTCCATCAAATATTGGGGTACCACTGTATGCGGTTATTACAATCGGATGTGTCTCAATTCCGGAATGAGCGAAAACACAATGCTCGTCATACCATGTACCATCCATTAAATAAATTGTATCCCCCGCCTCAGCTATTTGAGTTGCATAAGAAGGATGTTGCCATGCAGAATCTATACTTAATCCATTATATGAATTATTGCCATCGGTTTTTACATAATATACCTTTGGGAGGTCTCCCATTGATCTCGCTGCTCTCACTAAAGTTTCTAATTCCGTTTGTGTTCTTGTTGTAAAAATAGAATCTCCTGATATGGTCTCATTTCCTTTATCATCTTTAGCTTTGAGCCTGAAATGATATTCCGTTCCTTCTGTAAGTCCTTTTACTTCAATCTGCTGCCAATAGCTCAAACCCTTTTCTTCAGATGTATCGCCATAACTTGTTGTCAATCCATACTCTATCTGTCCTGTAGCTGATATATCAGTATCCCATCATATTACTACACTTTTATCCCTTATTGCAACTAACTCTATGTTTAAAATGGTCACTGGATCTGCTGTCAATACACCTGAAAATATAAG
>CBDVEF010000204.1:0-3671 GCA_965372935.1 uncultured bacterium
ATTCGTGAAATTAAAGGTAAAAAAATATTTCCCCTCTTTTTAGTGTAATTCGTTGATATTCTCTTTCCCTTTTCGGCTGAAGTCTGATGTCTGGCGTCTGATGTCCATTTCTTATTTATTCGTGAATTCGTGGCTAATCTCCCTCTCTAATAAAGATATTAATAATTTTTCAAGATATATTTATAGGACTTTATACGCTGATTATCCAGAACTATTATCTTATAAAGATAATCTTCATAATCAAATATATACTCTTGATTTTTCAAACTATCAATCTCCGGCAATCTTATTCTGATTATCTTGTTATTAATTGTAATAATATTTTCTATCTGTTTCCTGAGATGTTTTCTTTTTAAAATACCGGAATAGTATAGAAATGAGTTTTCACTTTTTCTATTAGTTCTATAAATTTCCCAAAATTTCTCAAATATAATCTTATCGAATATATTATATGAAGCTTTATCCGAATCCAAAATCATCGACATTAAAATTCTATATGCGTTAAATCCATTTTTCCAGCCGTATGTACTACTGTCTGTGTTATAAAGTGAAACAATATTTGCAATAATATCTTTAATAAATATATCCCTGTGTATAGCATTTCCTGTTAATTTCAAGGAAAATATACTCCCCGGAGCATTTATTACAGGGAGCATCTTACCACCACAACCAATAGTATAAGCAAATAATGTATCATTATTTATCGAATCAGCTATTCCCCAATTATTTTCAAATGGATGAGAAAAACCTCCGTGAATTATAAGAATATTATGATACAAAAAACGCTTAATGCTTTCTAAGTTTTTATCAAATGCCTGTTTTCTATTGCCTGATGTTCCACTTATACTTAGTGGGGGAATAGTATATATAGGTGTTATTTCTATACCAAGTATCTCTCCTGCAAATGAAATGTTCTGCTCTCCAATAGAATTATTCCACATATCGATACTTTTCTGTTTGGAAGCTGTAAACATAAATATATCGCCCGCAATAGCGGCACAAAGATCATAAGGTAATTTTTTGTTTATAGAATTTGCAATATCATAAATTACAAAACCCAGAGAAGAAGGGTACAACCTTTCTTGAAATCTTATACCTGAAAATCCACTATTTAATGTAATCCTAAACGGCATACCTTTCTTTCTATACACAATATCAATCTTCCCTCCCCTTAGTGAATCAACAATTTGAAAAATATCCGCTACCCTCCTTATTTTTTGTTTGTTCAAACTTGTAATGTAGTCTCCGGGTCCAATACCACTATTATAAGCTTCCGAATTTTTCTCAACAGAGGAAATATAGGGTTTACCAATTATTTTATACATCTTGCCGGTATTGGATTTTAGATTACCTGAATTACATCCGGAAAAAATCAATGTAGTTATTAAAGATATGGATAAAATTATTTTTTTCATATATTTAACTCTATTTTAACGGTTTGAATTTATTTGTTATCGGGTATCTTCTGTCCCTTCCAAATGATCTTTCAGTTATTTTAATTCCAACAGGTGCTTGTCTTCTCTTATATTCATTCCCTATTACAAGATTAATAACCTTATTAATATATGATGTTTCATATCCCATTAATCCTATTTCTGCTTTACTTTTATCCTCTTCTATATATGCTTTCAATATTGGATCAAGTATCTCATAAGGCGGTAATGAATCAGTGTCCCTCTGATTTTGTCTTAATTCTGCTGTAGGTGGTCTCTCAATTATTGATTCTGGAATCAAACCCCATCTATCATTTGCCCAATTAGCAATCTTATAAAGACAGGTTTTCGTTACATCTTTAATAACTGCAAATCCACCTGCCATATCACCATATAACGTTGCATATCCTACACTCATTTCACTCTTGTTCCCTGTGGTTAATACTAACCATCCGAATTTGTTGGATAAAGCCATAACAAGATTTCCTCTTATTCTTGCCTGTAAATTTTCCTCTGCAACGCCAAAAGATAAATCCTTGAAAATATCATCTAACAATGTTAAATACATATTATATATAGATTCTATAGGTTTTTCAATCAATTCTATGCCAATATTATCGCACAGCTTTTTTGCATCCCTTTTACTAATCGATTCGGTGAATTGTGATGGCATAAAGATCCCTGTTACATTTTCACTTCCCAGTGCTTTTACGGCAATAACAGCAACAATTGCAGAATCAATTCCACCGCTTATCGCAATTACAACATGCTTAAACCCGTTTTTTCTTATATAATCCCTTGTTCCACAAACAAGACAATTAAAAATTTCTTTATCTTCGAATTTCACACTCTTTTTAATTTGAAACAATAATTCATCGATTTTCTCTCTCTTTTTACTGTTTATTGACGAATATATTAATTTGTATGGAGATATAATTCCCTCCTTTCTCAAACCTCTTATATTTATATTTTTCAACCTTTTCTTTAAGACATCAGAAAATGATATATCTCCTATATCGAGATATTCATTAAATGAATGTAATTTTGCAACAATAGTCCCGTTTTCATCCATAATCATACTATTGCCATCAAATACAAGTTCATCCTGCCCTCCGACAAGATTACAGTATGCTATTTTTATAATATTATCTCTGCTTCTTGCTCTTATAATCTCTATTCTCTTCCTATCTTTACCGATTGTATAGGGAGAAGCACTTATATTAACAATCATCTCGGCATTACCCGATAATGCTTCATAATAATCCGGACCTTTGGGGTGCCATATATCCTCACATATCGTAATACCAATCCTGATATTTTTATATTTAATTATAGAGATTTTATTACCGGACTTAAAATGCCTCTTTTCATCAAAAACACCATAATTTGGCAAATTTATTTTATGATAAATATCAATTGTTTTCCCATTATATATAGTTGCAGCTGCGTTATATAAATCAACATCCGAATTAACAAAACCTATAACAATAAGCAAATTCCTATTTTTTGAAAATTCAACGATTTCATTTAATGCATGTAAATTCGATTGAATAAAATCTTTTCTAAACAAAAGATCCTCAGGTGGATAACCTGTTATAGTCAGTTCGGGAAATATTACAATATCAGATTGTTTTTTATCCGCCTGTTCTACATATGACATTATCTTACTTGTATTGCCTGAAATATCCCCGACTATCGTATTTAATTGAGCAATAGCAATCCTGAGTTTATTCATAACTGTCTCCTTATAACCTTATGATAAGTATTCAATCCACTTTGGTCAAGTAGTAAGAAACCGTAAATCGTTAATCGTAAATCGTTAATCGTAAATTGTAGGGGCAGACCTATGTGTCTGCCCTAATCTGTGAAATCGTATTACATTTCCCATTCCGTGGTCATATTTCTCCCCTCTTTGTCATGCTATGCCCTGTGCTGAACTTGATTCAGTATTATTTCAGCATCCCTTTATTAGATCCTGAAATAAATTCAGGATGACACATTCGCAATTCGTGTAATTTGTCCTATTTTGTAAAATCGTATGGGCAGATAATTATCTGCCCTAATTTTCTCTTCTTCCCTTTCCCTCCATGTCATTCCTACATCCCCCCTGTGTCATTCCTGCGAAAGCAGGAATCTACTCCTTTCATGGTTATTCTCTCCCTCTCCTGTCTATTCCCCTAAACCCATCATTGTCATCGTATGTAGTATAGTATTGTAAAGTTAATGGATTATGATAAA
>CBDVEF010000205.1:0-3646 GCA_965372935.1 uncultured bacterium
TTTACGAGCATTGCTTATACTTCTATCTACATGGCTTTCAGCAGCAAAATTAACAACTATATCGGGATTATAAGTATCAAATAATATATTCAATTCCTTGTCATTACATATATCACCTTTTATGAAGATATAATTTTTATTTTTTTTATAATCGTCAGGAATTTCTGATAAATTTTCTAAATTTCCTGCATATGTCAATTTATCATAATTAATGATTTTTATACTATTACCATATTTATTAAACAAATAGTATATAAAATTTGTTCCTATAAAACCTGCTCCACCTGTAACAAGATATGTTTTCACTAAACCTCCTGTTAGAATGGATTATATTTGATTTTAGATATATGTCAATAGGTTGTGTAAATAAAGGGGTAGGGGGAAGACATTTCGATATTATATAGAAAGGGAGAGAAACCACGAATTCAGGAAACAGTAACAAGTTACAAGTAAGAAAGGGAAGAGGAAAATCCACCACGAATTACACGAAGGGAAAGGAGACAATTTTTCACTTTAATTGCACGAATTAGAGAATGAATTACACGAATTGAGAACTATTAATCCTAAATAGAAGTATTTGCATGATGAAATTCGATAAGGTAGATTCCTGCTTTCGCAGGAATGACAAATAAGGGAGATAGGAAATTGAGTAGTGTCTCGACATTCTACAATTTCCACCCATTCCCGTTGGCGTTTTGTATTACCGTTTGCAACGCAACTCCCTCACCTCTAATCCTCTCCCATCAAGGGCGAGGAAGAAAATCACTAAAGGAGGAAAAAACAACAATTTACCATTTTAGATTAACAATTAACAATTTACGATTCCCATGTGAGAGGGAACAGAAGAGATGGGGATATATTTTTAGTTGCAATAATTGCAATATAATGATAATATAATAATAGGAGTAAAATGAAGAAGTTTAGTAAAATAGTTTTATTTAGCAAACTTTCATCTCTTGAACAGCAGAATTTAATAAAAATCGCTGAAAAAAGAACTTTTAAAAAGGATGAAAAGATCTTTTCAAAGGGGGAACTGGGGGATGGGTTTTACATCATTAAAAGTGGTAAGGTACGCATTAGTATTAACATTCCCGGGATTGGAGAGGAATTGTTGACAATGTTTTCGGAAAATGATCATTTCGGGGAGATGAGTACCATAGACGGAAATCCACGGTCGGCAAATGCAATTGCAGCTACAGATGTCGAATGTCTTTTTTTCGAAAAGGAAAATTTTTTGGAATATTTAGCAGGGGATAAAAATCTGATAACCAGAATATTATGGGGTTTTCTTAATGCAATATCTGCAAGACTTAGAGGAGCAGATCAAAAGTTAATTGATATTCTCTTTTTAATGAAATCATTTTAAATACCGATATATAAAATATCGGTGTAAAATGTAATTAATTATGGATATAAATGATATTAAAGGGTATATTTCAAACATTGAAGGAGATATAAAAAACTTTCCAGATGATAAATTCAGGGAGTTTTGCAGTAAAATATACGAATTTGGGGAATTCACTAAGGAATTGAATCGTCCTTCATATAAAGAAATTCCACAAATTGCTTCAAAAATAAGTAAACTGGGAGCTTGTATCGAGGCAGCAGAAATTCTATATAATGATCATAAATTCTATCTAAAAAAAAATGATTATGTTAAAGCATATTGTGAATCAAATAAAATAGCTTATTTTGGTGTGTTAGAAGCAAATTGTGCATTTTTTATTGATTTCCTTGACCAGGCTATAAAGGATTTACAAAATAGAGATAAATTAGAATTATTTTTAGCAAGATTGTTAAACATTAAAGGGGCATATTTAGGCCTTATAAAAGAGGATTATATAGGAAGCAGAAAATGTATTTGTAAAGCTATAAAGATAGCAAATAAAGTCCCAGTAGAGGAGTTTGAAAAATTTACAAATTTTCACAAGAATTCATATATCTCCCTATTGTGGAATAACTATGCAGATGCCGGATTACATATTTTATATGATACTGGATATAATAAGGAACTGGTTGAGGAGATATTTAAGAATATTGAAAATTTTCCATCTGATGAAGAATATTTTTATATTGTTTATAAGCTGACATTAGCCGAGCTTTATTCTTATCTTCATAAAAATAGGGAGAAGGAAAAAATCTTTAAAAAGCTCCTGGTAACGACTAAAAATAAAGAATTTATCAGATGGATTAAAATTGTAAAAAAGCGAATAAAAGCTATATCCTTTTATTTAGCGAAAAATTATCAGACATCATTAAAAATGGCTTTAGAGTATTTTATATCGGCGGTTTCAAGAAATGAATTGCTTGAAGTACAGGTTTCAACTGATTTTTATTTTAATCTTCTATTAAAAATATATGCTGAAACAAAATCAAATGCATTTACATATAAGGATCAAAAAATATTAATTGACAATATTATGATATTATTGGAGAAAAGGGATTGGTATTTAGGAAAAAATCACTCTAAATCAGTCCAGTCTTTATCAATAAAGATGGGAAATAGGATGAACTTAGGCCAAGAAAAAGGGCAAATACTCAGTATAGGGGCGCTTTTTCATGACATTGGAAAGATATGTATTCCCTGGTATACACTTAATAAAACATCACCGCTTTCAAATATCGATTGGGCTTTATTAAAATCCCATTGTAAGAGAGGAGAGCAATTACTGAATATTTTAAATTTACAAAGTTCAGCAGTTATAGCGAGAGAACATCATGAGAGGATAGATGGTTCAGGATATCCGGAAGGGTTAAAAGAAATTGACGATATTATACAGATTGTTGCTATAGCAGATTCATTTGAAGCGGCAATAACGCCAAACCGAAGATATAGAAAACCAATAAGCAAGGAAGCTATAAGAGGTAAACTTATTAGTATGAGTGGACATAAATTCGATAAGGATATCATCGATATATTTAAAACTATAAACATTCAGCATTTATAGTGTTGTCATCATAAATTTATTCCTATTTATATAAGGAGTTGAAATAAAAACATATCTTGATTGTATCCCATGTTTCTTTAATCAGGCTCTCCGTGCAGGGAGAATAGCAAAATGTGATGAAAATAAAATTAAAAAGCTCCTGGATGAAATAGGAATGATATTAAAAGATATTCCTCTTGAAAGCACTCCGCCGGAAACAGGAATGCTGATATATGAAAAGGTAAGAAAAATTACTGGAATATTTGATCCCTACAAGGAAATAAAAAGGGAAAACACTAAAGAAGCATTGTCTTTATACGATTCTCTGAAGAATAAAATAGAGATATCGAATGACAAACTTCTTACTGCAATAAGAATTTCGATTGCAGGTAATGTAATAGATTTCGGTGTAAATAAGAAGTTTGATATTAAGGATGAAATAGACAAAATACTAAAAAAGAATTTTGCAATATTCGATTATAATAAATTCAAAAATCATTTAGCTAAAACGGATAAAATTTTGTATATTGGTGATAATGCCGGTGAATCGGTTTTTGATAGACTTTTAATAGAGGAGATGAACAAACCTGTAATATATGCGGTTAGAGAAATGCCTGTTATAAATGATGCAACATATGAGGATGCTATACAGGCAGGAATAGATAAGGTTGCTCATATATTCTCATCCGGGACGAGTGCTCCGGGAACAGTAATTAAAA
>CBDVEF010000206.1:0-3639 GCA_965372935.1 uncultured bacterium
AATATTTTCATGGTAATTTCTTATATTACATTCTTCATTTACTTTCTCATCCTCATCTAACAATGTACCTTTTTTATTATACTTTACAACCATCTTGTATATCTCCTGTCCATATTAACAATCCACATTTATTATGTCATTAATCGAATTGTTTCAATAAATATTTATAAATAAATTCTCTTAACCCTTTTCCTATATTGATATATGATAATATCTCCTTTAACAACTTAGAAAACTATAAATTGGGAATAGCATTAATAATTTGATAACTTCCTCATTATATATAATGTACTTTATTGTATATTACTACTTACCTTCTTATAAAATCATTATAGACAACTATTCATTATTGTCAATTTGTTTACAACTTAAATATATTATTTTTACGATACTTCTCTAATCATAAACTGTGCTTTACCCCACTGTTCCAGATAATCTTTATATCTTTTCTTTATCTCCTCATTCTCTGTTATTACATTCATTTCTTTTATCTTTTTCTCAAAGTTCTTTCCAATAAGTCCTATCGGAAGTGTTATTATACCAAACAGGAATAAAGCTTTTATAGCATCCATAATATACTTTCCTTGAGAAAGAACAAAAAGTAGAACTACAAATACAACAGCAAATACTATATACACCATAGCTGCTTCCATACTGAAGTTAATAACACCCTTTGTTAGAAGTAGATCATCTTCATTCCCTATTTCTCCTCCTGTCTTCCTGTAAACATTCTGAATCTTCAATATATTGACAATTTGAAACGCCAATGCAATTAGTATACTTAGAATCAATAAGAAAAGTATACTTGGAATCATATTAACCTCCATTAATAAACAACTAGACAAAACATTTTTCTTATTATAAATGCAATACTTATTATTATCAAGGTCATTATTAAAGTATAATGTATTATAGTTATGCATAAAACAGTTATAAGTTACAAGAGCCAAGTACCAAGTATCAAATAGAAAGTGGGAAAGGGGAAAACCATAAAACTCTTTTTATTTATGACTTAATAATTTCTTCGCATGCTCAAATGCAGATTCTTTGCTATATGAAGCCCCAAGCATCCTTGCAGTTTCTTCAATTCTTTCCTCCTCATTTAATAACCTTACACATACCTCTGTTCTTCCACTTGATACATTTTTTTCTATTTTATAATGCGACTCAGCAAACATTGAAACCTGAGGAAGATGTGTAATAACAACGATCTGTGTTGTTTTCCCTATCTCTTTTATAATTTCTCCAACTCTATAAGCAGTGTCTCCACCAATTCCACTGTCAATTTCATCGAATATCAATGTATCAACAAGCCTTTTCCTATTTAAAAGAGACTTAAATGCAAGCATAATTCTTGATATTTCACCTCCTGATGCAATTTTATTCATTGGTTTTATATCTTCTCCCGGATTTGTTGATATTAAAAATTCTATATCATAAAATCCATTTATACCGGGATTCTCCAATTTACTGGATCTTATATTAAATTTCGTATTTTTTATTGCAAGATCTTCTAAAATGACTGGAATTTTATTTTCAATTTCCCTAAAAGCATTTCTCCTCTCCTTATTTAGTTCTTCCCCTCTTTTATTTAATTCCTTTTCCAATCTGTTAATTTCATCTTTTATCTTTTTAATATCATCATCATTAACATCCATATTATCAAGCTTCTCTTTCAATTTACTATAATATTGATCAACAGATTCAATACTTCCACCATATTTTTTTTTCAACCTGTTTATACCTGCAATACGAGATTCAATTTCATCAATTGGAGGAATTTCATTATCTTTATATTCATAATAAGAATGCATTAAATCCCTAATATTTTCAAACTTATAAGTCATTTCTTCAAGTATTTCTTTAACAGAATCATATTTCTCATCAATCCTGATCAATTTCTCACTACAATTCAAAGAGCTTGTAATCTTCCCTTCCGCCCCTTCATCTTCAAATAAGTATTTTAGGATATTATCAATGTTTTCTTTTATCTCGACACTATTTCTAATATAATTCTCCTTTGATTCGAGTTCTTTATCTTCATTATCTTTTGGACTTATCTCCTCTATCTCTTTTATCTGATATTCATAGATATCTCTATTTTGTAGTAAATTTGATAATTCACTTTCCATTTTTTTTAATATGTGCCTTTTTGATAAAAGATCATTGAATATTTTTCTATACTGCTCAATTAAATTGTCGTGATTTCCATAATCATCTATCAATTCAAGCTGTCTTTCAGGAAAAAGTAGTGATTGATGCTCATGTTGTCCATGGAGATCAATAAGATACTTTCCAATTTCCTTCAATATATTTATTGTTACAGGTGTATCATTTATATAAGAACGCGAATTCCCTTTTCCATTTATTTTTCTCCTTACTATTAAGGGATTACTATATTCAATATTATTTTTATCAAGAATTTCTTTGGCAGAATCATTAATGTTAATGAATATACCTGAAATTTCAGAATAATTTTCCCCTTTTCTCAGCATTGTTTTATCAAATCTCTCTCCAAGTAAAAGATTAATTGAATTAATTATTATTGATTTTCCTGCACCGGTTTCACCTGTCATAACATTAAAGTATTTTTTAAAATTTATTGTAATCCTATCTATTATTGCAATATTTTTAATTGATAATTCCAGGAGCATACTACCCTCCCCAATCTAATTTCTCTCTTAACAAATCAAAATAGTTTTCTTTATAGCTCTTAATAACCTTAATGCAATATCCCGCTTTTTTAATACTTACAACATCTCCAGCCTCAAGATTTCTCTGTAACTGTCCATCAAATGATATTATTGCATGTTGTGATTCCAGCTCTATTTCTATATTTGTATCGGGAGAGACAATAAAAGGCCTATGACCGAGGTTATGAGGAGATATTGGTGTTATAATTATAGAATCCATTGTTGGTATCAATATTGGGCCTCCAGCAGCAAGCGAGTAAGCAGTTGAACCTGTTGGTGTAGAGAATATTATGCCATCGGATCTAAATTTTGCAACCTCCACCCCATCTAGTTTAAGCTTCAATGTTATAATTCTCAAAGTGTTTCCCATATGGATTACAATATCATTAAGACAATAATATGCTTCACCTGTAAATTTCCCATTAAGAACCATTCTATTCTCTATTCTGTAATTATTATTCAATATCTCTTCTAACATCTTTATAATTTCATTTTCTTTAGTAGATGAGAGAAATCCAAGATGTCCGACATTCACTCCCCATATTGCTTTTCCAGAATCTTTGATAAAGTGAGATGTCTTAAGAAATGTCCCATCACCACCAATAGATATAATGAAATCAGATTCCTTAATAATGGCTTCTATTGGGGATATTTTAGTATTGCAATCTTTTAATTCTTTGTAATAATCCTGTATAAATACAATAATATCTTTTTTCTTTGTATAATTAATAATTTTTCTTATGACAATTTCAGATGCTTTTTTCTTTGTGTTTGCAATTATTCCTATATTCATATCAATAATTAAAAGTTTATTACACAGTATCTATATAAATCATTGTAATCTTTATAATATATATATTCAAGTCCCTTATCATCAATATAACTCGCTAATACATCCTTTCCTGTATCATCAAATTCAATTATAACCTTACCTCTTTTATTAATA
>CBDVEF010000207.1:0-3627 GCA_965372935.1 uncultured bacterium
TTAATAATCGAGAAATTTGCAATGACTTTCTCTCATAATTTAAGCATATTGGAATTATTAATAGAGTTGTAATAACTATCATTGGCAAAGGTGAATTGATGGAAAAATGTCAACTTTTTTCAGGACTTGACAACTTTTACTAATAATGTATTGTTGTATACAGTAAAACATATTATGGATAAATATATAAAGTGGAAACGGGAAAATTAAAAATATGATGATTGCTATATTTATATAGATAAAATATCAAGAAGAAGGGTATATAAATGTTTTACATTAATTTATAACCTTGAAAATGGTAGAACTATCTGCAGAAAAGAGAGGGAGGTCTAAATGTTTTATAAATATGGAAAATGTTTGTTATTATTAGCTGTGATTGTTTTTTTTACAGCAATATTGCTCTCAATAAACTGCTTCAGTATAATGCATTTTCCTAAAGCACCAATAAAATGGCAGTGGTTTGCTGATTCTGCATTTACTTTTTGTAAGGCACCTGCAATCGGGACTGATGGCAATATATATTTTACAGGAGGTGGAAAGACTGACACAGGGGTTTCTGCCAAACTATTTTGTGTTAATCCTGAAGGTTCAATGCTGTGGCAATCTCAGGAATTAGATACCTATAAGGCAAATAATCCTGCAATAGGTCCAGATGGTACTATATATGTTGTTGGCTGGTACAAACTTTATGCATTTAATAAAAATGGAACCTTAAAGTGGGAGTGGACTACACCTGAAAGCGATAACCCTTACCCTCATTTTGGAATTTCAGGCACTACTATTGGACCGGATGAAATAATATATATTTATCACTCTGAATCAGGTGCCTATCATAGATATATTTTTGCTCTCAATTCGACGAATGGTAGTATCAAATGGACTAGAGATTTAGCAGACCCCGATATAGGCAATGGAGCTAAAGCTTTAACTGTTGGTAAAGAGGGTGTACTTTATGCATTACAGTTGCCAGGTGGTGTAGGTTCATTATATGCTTATAATCCTGACAATGGAGCAATCATCTGGAGTTTGGAATTGAATGATAATGTTAAAGCCGGTGGATTTGCAATCGGTTCGGATGGTACGATATATATACCTACTTATTATAGATCAGGTAAACTCATTGCTGTATCCCCTAGTGGAGAAATTAAATGGGAATACAATATTCCTGACCCCGGGATTCCCTCGATAGGACCAGATGGTACAATTTATGTAGTAGGAAACAGTGGTTATGTAGACGGAGACCTTTATGCCTTAACAAGCAAAGGGACTTTGAAATGGAATGAGGGCAATGCAGTAGAAAGTAGTAACCTTGCCATATCTTCAGATGGAACCATTTATGGGAAACTTAATTTTAAACATGGTTTAAATTTTGCTATCGTGAATACATATGGTTTTGCTATATGGAATCTAGACATCTCTGCTCATGCCGGTTCCCCAGTAATTGGATCCGATGGTACGATATATGTTTGTGGTTCAGGAGTTTTGACTGCTATAGAAGGAAGTGCATCCCTTGCATCTTCCTCATGGCCCAGAGCAAGGGGTGGGAATAGAAGCACGGGAGCTTATGGAGAGCAGAAACAATAAAATATATTGGGGATTAGGGTAAATCTATCCCCTCTACATAATTGCAATACAATGGTTCGGAGCAGGAGTATTTTCCAACTATTTAGTAAAGGATTTTCTTTCCTTGATATTGCATTGTCTCTACTTTGTTATATAATTGATTATAAATAGCTTATAGAATTGTAATAGCTATATGTAATAAATGAATATTTATAAATATCTATTGTTAAAATAAGGTTAGTAATATGTATGGGGTGATGCGAATGATAATCGCATTTTATATTTAATTTAGTCTATCTATATTTTATTGCGATTTCGACATAATGTTCAGCAGATTCCTTCAAAGTGTCTATAATGTTGTCAGGTAATATTCGTTTAACTATACCTGGAATGCCTGTCACAAGACTATTCTCAGGTATTATTGCATTTTCTTTAACTACAGCACCTGCTGCAATAATAGAACTTTTTCCTATATTTGCCCCGTCAAGAATAATTGCTCCCATTCCAATTAAGCAAAAGTCCTCTATCGTACATCCATGAATAATGGCATTATGTCCTACGGTTACATAGTCCCCGATTATAACCGGAAATTCATTTGTTACATGTAAAACAGAATTATCCTGAATATTTGAATAATTTCCCACAATGATATAGTTAATATCTCCTCTTAGTACAGATCCAAACCATACAGAAACATTTTTTCCAAATCTCACATCTCCGATTAAAGTAGCGTTCTCGGAGATATAAAACGGTTTGTCGGGAATTATATTATTATATTTGACGATCATTCTACTGCCCTTTTCTATATATAAAATAATTAAGCCATTCAAATCCTGTTGTAATATTAAAGTCATAAACAAATTTATCCTTTGGAACTGTAATCTGTTTTCCTGTCATATTTAAAATCCCTTTTATCCCAACATTAATAAGTTTATCAGCAGTAATTTTAGCAACATCCAATGGTGTTGCTAAAACAGCGAGTTGTATATTGTTACTATTTAAGAAAGAATTTATATCCTTAATATCACTTATTTGAATACCATTTAAGACTTCTTTTCCTATTTTATCCTTATCATTATCGAAAACACCTTTAAGAATAAAATTATTATTTGCAAGTCCTGGGAAATGTGCAATTGCAGTCCCCATATTTCCATATCCAATAATGATAAAGTAATTCTCTTTGTCTGTTTTCAAAATTCCCCTGATTGCTTTTATAAGAGTTTTTACATCATAACCGATATGTTTTTTCCCAAACTCACCAAAATATGATAAATCTTTTCTAATTGAAACAGCATTTGTATGAGCGAAAGAAGCAAGTTGATTTGAGGAAATCACATTTATATTTCTCTCTTCCAGGAATTTTAATATCTGAAGATATATTGACAATCTTGTGATAGTAACTTCAGGGACAGTATCAGGTTTATATTTCATAAAGAGACTCCTTTAATATAATATTGTTCACATTCTATTTTAAAACTTATTGTTTGTCAAGTATTCTATACCCTATGTTTCTATTTGCCTTTAAATCTTTATAATTGACAGCGATATCAAATAATGTTATATAATTATAATAAAATTAAATTAAGTTAATGATAAACCCTAAGGAAAGGGGGAGAATAATGCAATCAAGTATAAAATCAATATTAAAAACGGTTAAACTATTACATTTATTGAATTATGTTTAATCGTATTAAACAATAAGGAGGAAGAATGAAGAAGATAATATTATTAACAATTTTAATAGGAATAATAAGGAGGTGAGATGAAAGAAACAAGAACAATAAGAATAGCACTTGCAGTATTTGTATTAGCAACATTGTTATCATCATGCAGCTTATTCAATAATCTATTCAATAAGAGCAGGCATGAGAGGATAACGGATAATCCCGGCAGATCATGGTGGCTTGATATAGTAGAGGATTCGAAGGGAGTGATACACGGTGTATGGATGGACAGGGTAGATAGTGTAGGAAGGGCTGATGATATATTTTACAGTCACAAGCAATCGGGAGGAGACTTGTCAAGAATGTTGTGTATGGGATTAATATTCATAAGGTAATTCTC
>CBDVEF010000208.1:0-3594 GCA_965372935.1 uncultured bacterium
CTCCTATTTATTTTAATAATTTCATTTAATATAATATTTGCCGAAAGTAAAGAAGAAAGAGCAATATTAGATTATACAAAAGCAAAATGTCTTATTGAGGAGGGGGAATATAAGAAGGCTGAAAAATTATACTTTAAATCTTTTAAAGTGTTAAATGACCCGGAAATATTGAAAGATATAATGCAACTCTATATTAATCAAAATAAGATAAAAAAAGCATTAAATATTATCAATAAATATGAGAAGTTATTTGGTGATAATATTGATATACTAAAATTAAAAGCTGTAATCTATTATAATAGAGGTGATGAGGATTCACTAATGTTTACATATAATAGGCTTTATGATAAAATGAATTATAGAGAAGTCCCATTTTTAACTATCTATATTACAATGCTTTTAAATAATGGAAAATATAGTGATGCTTTTAAATATATTAATGATAACACAAATATTTTACCAGAATCATTCTATTTTAAGAATAAGGCTCTGCTATTCAAAGAATATGGGAAAATTGATAGTAGCTTTATCTATTTCGATTCACTTGCTTTACTTGGTGATACATTTGTTATTTATGCTAATATTGGGAAAGCTATGTTATATGAAGAAATAGATAAACCGGATAGTGCTGTAATAATATATGAAAATATGCCGGATAATTATTTCATAAAGGAGAAACTTGCGGATCTTTATTATAGTAAAAATGAAAAACAAAAATTAAAGAATCTTCTTGACACGCTTTTGTATATAAACCCGAATAATGTAAGATATTGGAGATATTTGGGGAAAATCAATGAAAATATGGGACATCTTCAATATGCTTTTTCTTACTATATGACATCAATATCATTGGATTCTTCTGAATATCTTTCATGTTTTTATTTAGGAAATCTCTATACATTATATAAAGACCTTAATAATTCTTTGAAATGGTATAAAGAATCTGTAAAACGATATCCCGACTTTAAAGAAAGTTATTACCATATTATTCTTACAGAGATGCAATTAAATGAGTTTGATTCTGCTTTTATGTATATCAATAAAGCGATTGGTAAATTTACATTCAATGATACAGATTATATATATAATTTGAAAGGTCAGGTTCTTTATCAAAAGGGAGAATATGAGAAGGCTAAAAGTTATTTAGTGAAATTTACCGACCAAAAAATTCCTCTCTATCTCCTTGCGGATATGCTAATAATCGAAGGGAATAGGGATAGTGCCTCCAAAATGTATGAAAAGATAATATCTATTGATTCTCTGGATGCAAATGCATATAATAACCTTGGTTACCTTCTTATGGAAGAAAAAACGGATACAACCTTTATTGATTCTTCAGAAATATTAATAGATAAGGCAATATCATTCGAACCAAATAATCCATATTTTCTAGATAGCAAAGGCTATTTATTGTATTTAAGAGGGAACTATGGTAGTGCAATTAAATATTTTTATAAAGCTTTAGAAAAATCGGAATCAGGTATAATATATTACCATATTGCTCTTATATATTTTGCTAATGGTGATAATAAAAAGACTAAAGAAATGCTAAATAATGCAATAAAGTTTAAAAACTCAAAAGAAATTAGAAAAAAAATATTTGAATTAAAAAGAAAATTAAAGTAATTTTAATTTAGTAAGTGCATCTTTAGCGGCATTGATTTCTGCTGATTTTTTAGTGCTTCCCTTACCTTTTCCATAGAAATTTTCATTAATAAAAACCTCGGATTGATAATGATTATTACAAAGTTTGGTAATATAAGATGGTAATAATTTGAATAATTTAAGGGAATAAGATTGAAATATTCCCTTGTAATTTTCATTCGTATCAAATAAGATGTTCTCTAAATTAAATGTTTTCGTTATAAACGCTTCTGCAATATCTATGCCATTTGACATATATATTGCAGCAATTAATGCTTCTAAGGTACTACTCAGAATAGAAGGTTTCCCTTTTCCTCCCGTTAATGTTTCCCCTTTCCCAAGTACTATATATTTATTAAGGTTAATATTAATGGCAATACTTGTTAAATAATCCTTGCTAACGATGTATGCTCTTATTCTTGAAAGATCACCTGCATTGCTCTGTTTAAATTTGCTGAGCAGGTATTTTGATATAATAAATTCAAGAATTGCATCCCCTAAGAATTCAAGTTTATCGTTATTATTTGTGGAAGCTGATTTGTGGGTTAAGGAGAGCTGGAGAATACCTTTATCAATCTTGAAACCGATCTTATTCTCCAACTCCTCTAAATTACTCATATTTACTTATAACAATTGAGGCATTATGTCCACCAAATCCCAAAGAATTTGAAATTGCATTTTTAATTTCAAATATTCTTGCTTTATTTGGGACATAATCAAGATCACATTCTGTATCCTTTGTTGTGTAATTAATTGTCGGATGAAGCATTTTATTCTGAATTTGCAGAACAGTCGCGATTGCCTCAATCCCTCCTGCAGCTCCAAGTAAATGCCCAGTCATAGATTTAGTGGAATTTATAGCTAATTTATAAGCATGTTCTTTAAATAATGTTTTAATTGCTTTAGTCTCTATTTTATCATTTAGCGGTGTTGAAGTTCCATGAGCATTGATATAATCTATATCATTAATTGAAATACCTGCTTTATTTAAGGCAATTTCCATAGCTTTGGCTGAGCCTAAACCACTGGTACATGGGGCTGTTATATGATAGGCATCCGCTGTCGCTCCATATCCTGTAATTTCTGCATAGATTTTGGCATCTCTTTTTATTGCATGTTCCAGTTCTTCAAGTACAATAATACCCGAACCTTCTGCAATTACAAATCCGTCTCTATCTTTGTCAAAAGGCCTGGATGCTTTTTCAGGTTCATCATTTCTGGTTGACAAAGCTCTCATAGATGAAAATCCACCTACTGCCATTTGTGTTATAGCAGCTTCAGATCCGCCTGTAACCATAATATCCGCATCATTCCTTCGTATAATTTCAAATGATTCTCCGATAGCATGTGTTGATGATGCACATGCGGAAGCAATTGAAAAATTTGGTCCTTTCAATCCGAATCTAATTGAGATCTCGCCCGGGGTCGTATTTAGAATCATCATCGGTATAAAAAATGGACTGATCCTTGTCGGACCTCTTTCGATCAAGTTCGAGTGCTGAATCTCAAATGTGCTAATACCACCAATACCGGAGGATGACATTACACCAGCTCTATAAGGATCCTTTATTACAATATTAGCATCTTCCATTGCTTCGCTTGCTGCTATTACACCATAGATAGATATTAAATCCATTCTTCTTATCTCTTTTCTGGAAAATCCGTAATCTTCAGGATTGAAATTTTTAATTTCACCAGCAATCTTTGACGCAAAGCCATCTAATGGGAATTTAGAAATTTTTGTTACGCCTGATTTTCCGGAAACAAGTGAATCCCAATAGTCCTGTTTTCCTATCCCTATTGGGGAAACAACACCAAGACCAGTAATGACAACACGTCTTGTCATACAAACCTCATTATTTTGCTTTTTCTTCAATATAATCCAGTATTGAATTTACAGTAGTTAATTTGTCAATATCTTCTTGAGGGATTTTAGGGATACTAAACTCA
>CBDVEF010000209.1:0-3589 GCA_965372935.1 uncultured bacterium
TTCCCTCCACAGGTGGGAGGGAACAGAAGGGAGGGGGAATAATTTAAACAGAGAGGAATGGATTTAATCATTTCCTCTCTCCTTTCTCCTTAAACTGGAACATATGTCTATAACTATCTAAAATATATACAATAGAGTTATTGACATAATATAATTATTATGATAAAATATCCAAATCTGTAAGTAGATAGGAGGTTATATGCGATATCTAAAAATTCTCACAATTGTAATGATAGTTTTAATAACAATGATTTCTTGCCAGAATACAGGAGAAAAATTAAAAAAACCAACTGGGGCAGAGCAAAAACTCACAAATGAAAACATGTATATTTCCCCTGCAGATGGTATTATTGCAGACAAGCAATTGTATACATATATTAAAATTGCCAAGGAATTACAGATTCAAATAAACGAGAGCGCAATAGAAAGAAATAATCTATTAAAGAAGTTCAATATAAAAAAAGAAGATCAACTTACAGATACTTTATTTATGAAAAAGCACAAAAAATTTCAGGAGGCACTTAATAATTTAGAGAAGGTTTGGAGAGACCGTGAAAATAAAATATACAATGACTTGAATATTACAGAAGATGAATTCGTATGGATAGCAAGTGCTTTGACGGATTCTATAAATGCCGATAAAAGAAAGATTGTCAGAGATAGTTTAAAAATTGATTGATCTTTAAAATATATAGTAATTACCGGGGTGCTTCACATTAAAGGAAGCTGAGAATATACCCGTCTAACCTGATCTGGATAATACCAGCGTAGGGAGATGTAATATTAACTCAAAAGCCCCATCAGGGGCTTTTTAATTTAAGGAGGTATTTTTACAATGAAAAGACTTATAATAATTTATCTTGCTTTACTATTATCTATTTCATATTTGTTTTCCGGTGATATTGCAGGTGTAATAATCGATAAGAATCAAAATCCCATTAGATCTGTAAATATAATGATAAAAAATACATATACCGGAAAAACCAGAAATTATATTTCAACAGAGTACGGTGGATTCCTGTCGCAAAATATCGAAAATGGTCTATATTCAATAATGATTCATCGTATAGGTTATGAAGACACCACTATTATTGTTAGAGTTCTTGATGATGAAAAAATATTTAAAATTTCACTAAGAAAGAAAGTGATTTTATTAAAACCTTACATAAAGAGAGCAAATTTCGCAGAGGTTTTTGAAACCCCTATTACATTTTCCGATATAAGATATAAGGATTTCAATATGAGATATTTTACAGAGGGATTGCCTGTAATGTTGCAGACGGAACCCGGTATAAATTTTTATAGTGATGATGGTATAGGGGTGGGATATTCATACATTAGTTTAAGGGGTTTTAATCAACAAAGAATTGCTGTTCTTATAAATGGTGTTCCCTTAAATGATGCCGAATCAAATGAAGTATTCTGGGTTGATTATGCCGATTTTCTTGATAATGTCGAGAGGATTCAAATTCACAGAGGTGTATCAAATGCATTGGTCGGTTATGGAGGGATTGGAGGTTTAATCAATATTGTTACCAAGGACTACAGTGAAAAACCTCAATGGAAAACTGAGGGAGTAGTCGGATCATTCGGAACATTAAAGTATAATGTTTCATATAATTCCGGTATGATTGACAATAAATTTGCATTTTATAGCAGATTCTCAAGAATTAAAAGCAATGGTTACAGAAATGATTCGTGGAGTGATATTTGGTCATATTTTATTGGGGGAACATATTATTACAATAAAGGAAATATTACATTAAATCTTTATGGAGGTCCTGAAAATGTGCATCTTGCTTATAACGGGATCACAAATGAATATCTTGAAGGAAATATAACAGGTGATATTTATAATGATAGAAGGTTTAACCCGATCGATTACGAAAATGCAGTGGATTATTTTAACCAACCTCATTATGAATTAATATCAAATCACTTAATAGATAAAAATATCGGAATAAAAAACACTATTTCATTATACACAGGTTCCGGATATTATAAACAATTTAAAAGTAATATACATCTCTATGAATATTATTTACCCGATTTAATTACAGGTAATGATACTATTACAAGAAGTGATATTATAAGAAAAAGAATGGTTAATGAATATGATATTTTTTGGTTGCCTGAATTCTCTCTTAACCATATATTAGGAGAACTTATAATAGCTGGTAATGTCAGATATCATTTTGCAAATCACAAAGGTGATGTTATATGGGCAGAGCATTATCCTGATAATATAGGTTCTGATTGGACTTACTATAACTATAATGTAACAAAAGACCATTATAAATTAGTATTCTCGGAAAAAACAAAATTATATGGCAATAAATTTACTTTACTTACTACAATTGAGGCGGAATATTTAAAATATCATTACTTTGCTGATAGTATGAAAACTAATGTTGATTTTAGTGTGCCAGCTGTTTTTGTTAACCCGAAGGCTGGAATAAATTATAATGTAAATAAATTTATGGGTTTATATTTTAGCTTTGGAATGGCATCAAGAATGCCAGGGCTTGACAATTATTATGATGCTGATCATCCTTATTGGTCATACCCTCTTTTTAAGGACACAATAAATTTTACAGATCCGTATATTAAACCCGAAAGATTAAATGATTATGAATTCGGTGTCAATATTGTATATGGGCAAAATATCGAATCCAAGATAAATTTGTATTATATGGATTTTAAAAATGAATTGGTATATAGTGGGCAGCTTGATGACAATGGTGTTCCGATTGTAGGTAATGCAAAAAAATCATTTCACAGTGGGATTGAAATCTCAAATAGAATTAATATTTTTAAACATTTTGATATTACATTAAATGGTTCATATAATTATAACAAATTGATTGATTATATGGGGTATACGATGGATTGGAATACATATACAGCGGATTCTGTTGATCTGAGTGGTAATCTTGCAGGGGGATTCCCTATTTGTCTATTTTTCGGATCAATAAAATACAATATTAATAACTTTTCAATTGAGATAATGGATAGATTAGTAGGGAAACAATATATTGATAATACTATGGATGAGAATACTGCAATTAGACCTTACAATATAGTTAATGCTAATCTTTCATATATGTATAAATGCTTTGAATTATCTGCAAATGTTAATAATATTTTTAATACATTAACAGCCAGTAACGGTTATATGGAGGAGGGAACTGCATACTATTTTCCAAATGCTATAAGGAACTATAATGTGAAGTTAAGGATCTGCTTTTAGTATGATATTTGTTTCGCTAAACCCATCATTGTCATTGCGAGGAGTACAATAACGAAACAATCTAACTTCACTCTTGTGGGGTTGCTTTACTTCGTTCGCAATGACATGGTTGTTTTTGTAAATTGTAAATCGTAAATTCGTGTCATATCCTGCCTCCCTCTTGTGTCATTCCTGCGAAAACAGGAATCTACCTTATTGTCATATTATAAATCTTTCCCTTCCGTGTTTCTTCTCCCCTTCAGTGGTTATTCGTAGCTATTCCCTCTTCTCATCTTTGTCATCCTGAATTTATTTCAGGATCTAAATATCTATGAATATTTGCTAATTTTAATTATACCC
>CBDVEF010000210.1:0-3582 GCA_965372935.1 uncultured bacterium
AGATATTTTCTCTTTGTGTAATTTGCATATTAAATTCGCGAAATAAAAGTAAAATGTATTTCACTAAGCTCATTATTGTCATTGCGAGGAGTGAAACGACGAAGCAGTCTAAATTTACTCTTGTGGGATTGCTTCACTTCGTTTGCAATTACACGGTCATTTTTGTGAATCGTAAACCGTTAATTGTTAATCTAAAATGGTAAATTGTTGTTTTTTCCTCCTTCAGTGGTTTTCTTCCTCGCCCTTGATGGGAGAGGACAAGAGGTGAGGGTGATAGTAAGTATTTAAGTAGGAAGTGAGAAGTAGGAAGTTTAAAGATGTAAATTGAAAAACGGGAAAGCCAATCGCCAGCGGGAACGGATTATGAATTGTGAATTAGTGAAATTCGTGTTTATGTTCCCCTTTCTCACTTGTAACTTTCAACTTGTTATTATCCCTTTGTGAATTAGTGGTGGATCTCCCTTTCATATGTCTGATATTTATATTTATTTCTAATCTAATCAACGAATTAGTAAAAAATAATTTTTCCAGTTGAAATAGTTCATAATTTATAGTAGTAATATGTCATGGAAAAGCAGTTTACTTACTCTATTATCACTTTAAGCGATAAAGGTGCCAAAGGATTAAGAGAAGATAAAAATAAATCCATAATAAAAAATATAATGAGTAAAAACGGATATGTACTTGAAAAGTATATATTAATCTTGGATGATAAAGATATACTTAAAAAATCTATATTATCTCTATATAAACATTCAGATATCATATTGACTAATGGTGGCACAGGTGTATCTCCAAGAGATATAACTCCTGATGTAACAGTAGAATTGATAGATAGGAGATTATATGGTTTTGAAACACTTATAATGCTTGAATCGTTGAAAATAACTCGATATGCAGCTATTTCAAGAGCAATATGTGGTATAAAAGGCAATACAATAATAGTTAATCTTCCCGGATCACCTAAAGCAGTATCAGAACAGCTTGGAATTATAGTGCCAATTCTACAACACACATTAGACAAGATAAATGGGGATGAAACAGATTGTGCTAATATTGAAAAAATGGATTGAAATATATTGAAATATTTATTATAATGAAAATCTAATGATGTAGGAGATTAAGATATGGAAAATTATTTGATATTTAAACAATCACAAGAGGGGCACAGAGGTATTACTGTCCCTATTAACAAATATTACAAAAAGAATGTTAATGAAATCATACCGAATAAATTTTTAAGAAAATCGGATTCTAATCTTCCTGAAGTCGGAGAACAAGATGCGGTAAGACACTTTACAAATTTATCAACATTAAATTATCATATTGATAAGAATATATACCCTCTTGGATCTTGCACAATGAAATATAATCCGAAAATCAATGAAGTCGTTGCTAACTTTAGTGGTTTTACAGATATTCATCCTCTGCAATCCGAAAAAACAACACAGGGAGCACTACAACTTATATATGAATTAGGTGAAATGTTAAGAAGTATAACAGGTTTTGATGATATAACATTGCAACCTGTTGCAGGAGCACATGGAGAATATACTGGTCTTTTATTGATAAGGGCTTATCAGGAATTAAAGGGAAATGCAAGAAAATATATTATAATTCCGGATTCCGCTCATGGAACAAATCCGGCAAGCTGTATAATGGCAGGTTATCAAACAATAGAAATAAAATCAGATGAAAACGGTCTTGTAAATATTAATAAACTGAAAGAGATAGTCAATGAAGATGTTGCAGGAATGATGATTACTAACCCCAATACTCTTGGCTTATTTGAAAGTAATATCAAGGAGATCGCAGATTTACTGCATTCTAAAGGTGCATTACTTTATATGGACGGAGCAAATCTCAATGCACTACTTGGTATTGTAAAACCCGGTATTGCAGGAGTAGACATCCTTCATTTCAATCTACATAAAACATTTGCAACACCACATGGGGGAGGTGGTCCCGGGGGAGGAGCAATTGCAGTTAATTCTCTATTAAGTGATTTTTTACCGGTACCTTATATATCAAAGATTGGGGAACAATACAAAATGAAATATAACAAAAAGAATAGTATTGGAAAGATACATTCTTTTTATGGTAACTTTCTGGTTATGGTTAAGGCATACACATATTTAAAGATGATAGGTGAAGAAAATTTGGAGAAGATAAGCAGAAATGCTATAATAAATGCAAATTATATTAAAGAACGATTAAAAAAATATTATCATCTTATGTATGATAAAAATTGTATGCATGAAGTTGTTTTGGATGGAACATTACAAAAGAGCAAGTATGGAATTAGGACACTTGATATTGCCAAACGATTACTTGATTATGGTTTTCATGCACCTACGATTTATTTCCCTTTAATAGTTCACGAAGCTCTTATGATTGAACCTACTGAGACTGAGGATAAAGAAACAATTGATAAATTTTGTGATATAATGATTAAGATTGCAAAAGAGGCAGAGGAAAATCCGGAACTCTTAAAATCAGCACCACATAATACACCAGTTAGAAGGTTAAACGATGCTCTCGCTGTGAAGAAGTTAAACATAAGTTTTGAGGAGTGATATGGGTAACATATTTAAGAATCTTTTCGGTGAAGAAATAAAGTGTAATGTTATTGATATTGATGATATATCAGAAGAGAGAAAAGAGGAGATAATAAATAAAATCGCTACGGAAATTGTTCAGAGACGATTGACAACACCTGCTCTTTTATTCGGTGAATCTATTAAACCTATTAATAGAATAATAGGACAAATGTCAATTTTCTTTGAACCTATAATTCAAACGGTTTTACCAATGTCTATGTATAGGGAAGCAACAATTCTATTTAGCGATAAAGACTATTTCGAGAAACTTCTAAATAAAATAGAAGAGTTAAGTCAGAAAATGCCTTAGGAGGTACAATGAGTAATTATGAGGATCTCAAATCGATTATTGCTACTGATTGTGGAAGTACAACAACAAAGGCTATACTAATAGAGAAGAAAGGAGAGTGGTATAGGCTGATTGTTAGAGGAGAGGCTCCCACGACAGTGGAAGCTCCCTTCGAGGATGTTACAAGAGGAGTTCTTAATGCAATTACAGAGGTTGAAGAACTATCTGATAAAAAAATACTCGAAGGGGAGAAATTTATAAAACCATATAAAGATAAGGATAATGGTGTGGATATTTACATTTCTACATCAAGTGCAGGTGGTGGTTTACAGATGATGGTTGCAGGTGTTGTTAAAAGTATGACAACCGAAAGTGCGGCAAGAGCAGCTCTTGGAGCAGGAGCGATTGTGATGGATTCGATTGCATCGAATGACGGTCGCCATATGCATGAGAAGATAGAACGAATAAGAACTTTGCGACCGGATATGATTTTACTTTCAGGGGGTATCGATGGGGGGACCATATCACATGTTGCAGAACTTGCTGAGGTTATATCTGCTGCAGACCCAAAGCCAAGATTCGGTTCAACATTTAAATTACCTATAATATTTGCAGGGAATAATCAAGCAAGGGATATCGTAAATGAGAATTTAAGTAATAAGACTGATCTTTTTATAGTAGATAATTTAAGAC
>CBDVEF010000211.1:0-3579 GCA_965372935.1 uncultured bacterium
TTATAATAAAATTATTGTTTTGCTAAAACTTAAAAAGATGTGGGTAAGGATATGCTTTATAGAGGGGGAAGCTGAAATACCGGCATCAAGGAATTTTGTCCACATTATTTCATAGCTTGCTCCATTATCTTTAACGGCATAAAGTCTGTGATTATTTGTTACTCCAAAATAGAGGATATTTTCACGCATTACTGCACCACATACATAATTGTTTCCAGCAAGAACAAAACTCCATTTTAGCAAACCATCCGAATCAATTGCAAATAGTTTATCAAGTGCTGCTATGTAAATAGTATTATCAGGTCCTAACATAATTGGAGATTTTGGGTTCGAAGCAATTCCAAGGTAAAATTCCCATCGATAATTTCCATTGGATGTAATTGAGTAAAGATAATCGCTATTAGATGTAAAATAGATATTGCCTGCTGTATCAATGGCAGGTGTTGCACGTATAGGTTCAGTTGAAGCATTGTACCGCCATTTGTAATCCGAAAGATCGGGCAACATCGCATAGAGATATCCGTCTTCGGAACCAAAATATACTGTGCTGTCACTCCCGATTACAGGGGAAGAACGGGTACCATTGTTAATCGAATAATTAAATGAAGTATCGGCACTACTTAGTCCTGTATAGTTTATTCTTCCGGAGTGCTTTCTATCATGCATAAATAATGGCCAGATAGGGTGAATTTGCTCTTCGGTAAGTTTATAATTCGAATAGATCGTACTGTTTAATGTATCATTCTGGTGATTTTGATCTTCAGAAAGATTAGTATAGAAACTAAAGGAATAGGAATTTCCAGGATTAGATGGTGTCCATGGATTGAAATTAACATCTTTTGTAGAATCCGGGGGTAAGTTGCTGATTATTGTACTATCATTGTATATAATAGTTCCTGAAGAATCTATATCTAAATAAACATAGAAGGTTTCCGTATTGGCACCTATATTTTTTACACTGGCAATAGGCGTATATTGTCTTTCGGTTAATACATACCTCGGAGGTGATCTATAAGAATATAATTCCACATCATGAGCAAGCATTGTATCAGCTGTAAAAAGAATATCATCGATATACCAGTATTCATAACCGCTTCCTCTTGTTGTTTGCCATGCCAGGAAGATAGTACTGTCCTTATAGTCGCTTAGATCGATATTATATTGCTCCCAACTGCTTGATGCATATATAAATGTTTCAAGTATTGTATATCCATTCGTATCGGAGGAATCCGTATTTGCCGTTATTTTTAAATAATTCGATCCATCATCATTATATCTAAGTTTATGATGAAAATTCAATGTGGCGATTTGATAATTGGTAAGATCGATTTTCGGTGATATAAACCAATGATTCGTATTCCCACTATTCGAATATGTTGAGCGTGCAGAATATGTTCCGTTATAGGGTTCAAATGTTGATGATTGCCAGGCATCGTAATTTAGGTAGTTACTATTCCCATCCAAATCAAATATAGTCCATCCTGCCGGGGGGAAAGAGCTTTCAAATCCCTCGATTAGCAAATCCGCTTTTGTTGCAGCGAATATAAAAGAAAATGTTACAGTAACAATCAGTATTGTCAGTAATATTTTCCTCACAGAACCTCCTTTTGGTTATTTATACTCAATGAACTCGAACATTTAGCATAATGGTTCATTAATTTATTATAATAGCAATAATATAAAATATTTGCAACGGTATTTATTATTATATAATACATTAATTCAATTTTACTTTATTAGTATTATCCTTTCTGTATGAATATATTGATTAATCTTTGCCCTTATGAAGTAAACACCTGTATTACAGTTACATTTAACGGAATAGTTGCCGGGTGATTTTATACCATTTACAGCAAAACAGACTATCTGACCAAGAATATTATAAATTTTTATTTTGACATACGCCCGACTCATTAAACTGAAATTTATTGTTAATCCGTTAGTGGAGTTTATGGATATATTATAGATATCGTTCACATTTTGAATATTTTTTATACCCTGTGCCCATTTATAATGTATAATATTGAGTCCGTTATCGCCATCTGCTACATAAGCAAGTGTGTCTTTGATATAAACATTGTAAGCCTGTCCATTAGTATCGTAAAATCCAATCTCGGACGGACTAGTTGGATTGGATATATTTATAATACGAAGACCATCGTTATAATCAGCAACATACGCAAGTGTGTCTTTAACATATACACCTCTGGCATTACCATTTGTAAGATAATATCCAATCCTATACGGTGTAGTTGGATTAGATACATTGATAATACGAAGTCCATAGTTACCACCGGCTATATATGCAAGTGTATCTTTAACATATACACCGTTTGCTTTACCGGTTATAAAAAGGTATCCGATTTCGGATGGATTTGTTGGATTAGATACATTGATAATGCGAAAACCATTATCACCATTAGCTACATAAGCAAGTGTATCTTTTACATCAACACCCCATGCAAAACCATTTAAATCATAGAACCCAATCTCAGATGGACTGGTTGGATCTGATATATTTATAATACGAAGACCATCCCAGTCGTCCCCGACATATGCAAGTGTATCCTTGACAAATACACTTAAAGCTCTTTCAGCTGTATTATAGAACCCAATTTCGGATGGATTTGTTGGATTTGATACATTAATAATACGAAGTCCGTTTATGTAATTAGCTACATATGCAAGTGTATCTTTTACATAAACATTATAAGTATATCCTTCAATATCACAAAAGCCAATTTCGAATGGATTCGTTGGATCGGATATATTAATAATACGGAGACCATTATCATAATCAGCGATATACGCAAGTGTGTCTTTAACGAAAATATGTCTGGCGGTACCACCTGTATTATAATGTCCGAAAAGTTCACAATCCAAAGAATCTGCCCTTTCCCTTGATTCCCTTTTACTTAGTTGCTGCTCATTATTTGTTTTTGAAGATAAAACATCACTATAAAGATTACAAAAACAAAACAGAGATAAAAAGAGAAAAATAAATTTATACACGAATACCTCCTTTTATTATGTTTAAATTCTCTTTTGCTATAATATTGTTTGCAAAATCAAATTTTTATTTATATTAGATTATTATTTAATCAAAGTCAAGTTTGTTTAATTAAAGTTGATAAGTGTCGCGTCTCTATAATTTTCGATTTGCAATTTTTTATTCCCTATTTTCTAAACATTCCCACTGGCGTTTGTCGTTCCCGTATGTACCTCCACCTTAATCTTCTCCTATCAAGAGCGAGGAAGAAATAGAGATATAACCACTGAAGGGGAGAAGAAACACGGAAACGAGTGTTGTAATTCCTGCGAAAGCAGGAATCTATCCTTATACTTTATCATAAAGTCCCAATATTCTTTAGTGACTGTAGAGACGCAATATCTTGCGTCTCATTAATAGCTGGTGTTTATAGTACATTAGACGCAAAATATTGCGTCTCTACACAGAATCTAAATATAAAGATTGCTTCGTCGTTTCACTTCTCGCAATGACAATGATGGGTTTAGTGAAATATATTTTACTTTTATTTCGCGAATTTAATATGCAAATTACACAAAGAGAAAATATCT
>CBDVEF010000212.1:0-3569 GCA_965372935.1 uncultured bacterium
ATACTCTGCACTTTTACTTTGCCTCTTTTATGTATTTTTATTTTACCATTGACAACATTTAATGCATTCAATGCAAATGGTAATGTAAATGCAAATATTAGTATAATTATTGTATATAATTTTATATGTTTTTTCTTCGGGTTCATAATCCCTCCTTGTAAGTGTTTATATTATTTTTTACTATCCTATATAATTCCATAATATTTGTCAAGCATATTTTTAAATCCTCACTCTTCCTCGCCCTCGATGGACTGTCTGTGTGTGTTTACACGCAGACAGGGAGAGGAAAAATTGGGGTCGCGTCTCGACATTCAACAATTTCATACTTTAGAATTATTATATAAGAAAATTATAGGCGAGGAAGTTATCTAAAATTAGTGTAATAATGTTTGGTTAAGGATAGATTCCTGCTTTCGCAGGAATGACAAAGATACTAACGGGAAAGGCAATCGCCAACGGGAATGGTTAGAGAATAGATAAGAGTGAACAGAAAATTCAAATATTCCTTTATGTCATTTTTCCATTCTTTGTCATGCAAAACAATGTCATGCTGAGTTTGATTCAGTATTTATTCAGAATCTCATACCAGATCCTGAAATAAATTCAGGATGACATATTAGAAAATAGAAATTTGTGATATTGTAGGGGCAGATTATTATCTGCCCTAATCCGTGAAATCATCTTATAATTCCTTTTCCGTGGTAAGTTTCTCCCTTCTGTGATTTATGTCGTCTCCAACACTTATTTTTATCATTCCAATATTTTCTTCATTTCATCTAAGAACGCCGGGCGTCTTTTGTTTTCCTCTTTTAATTGCTTTTGCAATTCCATATATTGATCCTTCGTTGCTTTTATTAAACTAAGATTTCTAATCTCTATTAGTATCTTACGATATACTTTTCTGTCATAAACACCAATTTGTTTATAATTCCTAACTATTGCATCTCTATAATGTTCAAAATATTCTAAAGGATATAAAGGGGCTAAGATCTCAAGATATTTATTATATAATGATATATTGTCAATTTCCGTTAACTTTAAAAAAGCATCTTTCATCAATCCTTTTTTGATATTTTCATCAATGAGATCAGGACTATCTTTAATCAAAATAAATAGCTCATCCTTGATATTTGGCCAAATATCACCGCTTTTCTTTTCAATTTGCTTATATTTCTCGTAAGAGGGTAAATATTTATATATAGCTATTAGATTTTCAAGATATTTTTCCTTATTTGTTTTGTATAAATAATCTGATATCATTAATCTGATATCGTTAACAATTCCAGGATACAGGAATTGAGTATAATTTTCAAACTTATAAACCACATTATCAAATTGTCCAATAGACCATAGGTATTTTATCTCTTCATAAAAAACGGATGAGCTAAAAGTAGAAAATTTATCGAACACCCCTATTAATTCATCATGCTCTTCCAAGTGAATAAGTGCATCTATATATCCTTCTATTATCATTTTACCTACAAAAGAAATATTATTATTTTCAAGAGAAGGCAAATATTTAGATATAATTTCCTTATAGTATTCCCAATCTTGTTTATTATCACAAAATTCTTGAATAGATTTAGTGTAATAATCACAAATATCAGTATTTTTCATAAATTGTTCCCATAAATATTGGATGATTCTATTTCTCTCATCTTGTTCAGTATAATACTTATTAGAATACTCAACATATCTATCAAGAGCGGAGTTAATTGCATCCTGAATAACACCATATGAATCATCAAGGGTTCTAAGCTTCTTTTCCAATATTTCAAAAACTGCTTGAAAATATTTTATTGCTTCCTCAACCGCCCCCTTTTTCGCTAATAATTCAATATTGTTAATAAAGGTATCCAACTCACTTGCTCTCGATACGGGAATATAATAATCTTTTATAAGATGATTTAAAAATTTATTCACTTTTGCTTTATAAAAAGAAACCGTTTGATTACTTTCCCCTGATCTAAAGAAACTAAAAGCCCTATCCCCTAAATTATCGTTAAGAAACGCTTCATTAAGTATAAACATTTCCAAATAATTCCTATCAACAGTTTTTATATTAGATTTTAAATCTTCGTAATAGTCTTTAGCTTGTTCCCCTTTTTGATTGTTTTTTTCCATATTTGCAACTAAAAGAAGCGTTGCAATTATATGTTTACAGGCTCCCCCTCCATCGTAATTGCAAGAACACTCATATTTCATTGTAGATGTGATTATTTTTACATTATAATCTAAAATATCACTAATCTTAGCTCTAATCATATCCCCTTTTACATCTACATTGGTTATAGCTTCCGATTCATATTTATAGAATCGTTTCCCTCTATATAAAACCGCTTTATTGCAAATTGATTTTATGTCTTTTAATTTAATCATCAAAAAACTCATCTTTATATATAAAAAAATTATGTATTTTGTTCTGTCTTGCAAGTATATTTTCAACTTCATCCCAAATTTGCTCTTTATTACCCTTTTCAAAAAGAGCATCTATTTCATCTGCTGATAATCCTTCATAAAGTCCTGCAAGATAATATCTTGCTCCAATATTATCATTCGGTTCCCATTTAAGAAGTAGTTTATAAAGTTTTTCTGCTTCCTTGGTTTTATTTTTCTTCTGTAAACTGGACGCTCTATAAAATACGGCTCGAAAATACTGTCTATTATCTACATCACCCCATTCAAGCCGTTCAGGTATTACAGGGAATTGCTTTAATGTCTTTTTATAACCCAATTTAATATGCTTGTTCATTTTCTTTATGTTTCCTTCCATTTCATATGCCGATACAAGTCCAACATGCGATGCAACAAAGTCATTATCAATTAACAATGCTTTATCAAGTAGTTTTTCAGCAATTAATGTTAAATTGGTATCCAAATATTCCATTGCATCATAATAAAGATCCCATTTATCCTTATTATCTAAATTATAATCTTTCATTATATTATTGGCTTCTTTTTCCTGCCTGTATTTCTCATAATTTGAATTTACTAATGTACTTTGTAACATATTGTATCGCAACCGCTGTAAGCTTTTATAAATAGATGAAGGTGCGTCTTCTACATATGTATATTTTCGAAATTTCGGTTCCATATATTTTTCAATTAATCCAGTAACTTTATCAATACTCTTATAAAAATCTAATAAGAGTTTTTCTTCTTTCTCTCCTATCTTTTGCTTTAATACAAAGATACTTATTGCATTAATCATCAGGTAATCAAAAGTATTAATAGCTTCAGACCGTAAATTTCCATTTTTATTTTGTATAACATTAAATAGAAAATCGGCGAAAAGATTATAATTATCTTTTCCATAACTTAAACATATATATTTAAAAACTGAAATAAATGCAACTTTATTTTTCATATTTTCAATAGAATCAAATTCTTCAATTTCATTAATAATATTTGGGAGAAATACTTCTTTTCTATTCTTATTATTCCATAGTTTTTCAATTGTCTTTTTTGCATTATTAATTTCTTCGGCATTACCAGTTTTTATTAATTCGAAACATTTTGATATTATATCATTTTCTTCACAACCGGGGAATCTAGTAGATGCATATTTT
>CBDVEF010000213.1:0-3559 GCA_965372935.1 uncultured bacterium
AAATGGTTGTTTTTAATCCAGGGGGACTTGTCAAATGGTTAAAGCCAGAAGAGTTTGGAACAATCAGTAAAACGAGAAATCCTATCATCGCATCACTTTTATCGAGAACCATTTTTGTTGAGAAAATGGGGACGGGAATTAACAGGATAAGAAAGGCAATGGAAACATCAAATTTGCCGGCTCCAGAATTCAAGTTTTATGAACATTCTTTCTATACGAACCTGTTTGATAAAACTTACTCAGCAACAGAAAAGGGGAAAACTGTGGAGAAAACTACCCGGAAAATTCTGAATATATCAAGAATTGAATTGCTAACTCTATTGGAAAATAAGGTTGTTAGTAAGTTGGTAGAAAGGGTTGGTAGTAAGTTGATAGAAAATCAGTTAAGAATTGTTCTTTTAATCTTGGAAAATGAAAAAGTGAGTAAGAATAAAATGTCTGAAATATTAAATATTAGTACCACTGCTGTTGATAAAAATATTTTGAAATTAAAAAATTTAGGTGTCATTAAACGTATTGGTCCTGACAAAGGCGGGCATTGGGAAGTGATAGGATGAAACTCAAATCTTATCCAGAATACAAGGATTCTGGAATAAAATGGATTGGCGAGATTCCAGAGGGGTGGGAAGTGAGGAAGTTAAAATACAATTATGAGATTATTGGAAAAACTGGCATTCCTGCCTCTGAAGGGAATAAAGAAGGGGAATACCCCTTTTTCACATCTGGAAAATCTATCAAATATATTGACAAGCCTTTTATTAATGGAGAATATATTGTTGTAGGAGATGGTGGAATCCCAAATTTTGAATATTACGAAGGTAAGTTTTCTTATTCAGATCACTGTTTCCTTTTAAAAACAAACAAAAAAACTTCTACTAAATTTCTCTATTATTTTTTAATCGGGAATGTAGAAACATTAGACATTTTGTGTTTTCATGGAATGGGTTTAAAAAATTTAGATAAGTATAAATTTAATCCGTTTCTTGTAGGTCGTTTAACAGCAGAAGAGTTTCAATTCCTTATAGGTAGAGTATAAATGCTATTCGTGAGCTTATCGGGTATCTTCACGATCATGTTTCAATTCCTTATAGGTAGAGTATAAATTCGGGATAATAGCTATGGAAAGTTTCGCCCTATACAAGTTTCAATTCCTTATAGGTAGAGTATAAATGCTTTAAGCGTTATAGCTATGGAATCATACGCTTTGTGGTTTCAATTCCTTATAGGTAGAGTATAAATTAAATTTAGAAGTTAAAGTTAAATTTTGGATATTTAAGTTTCAATTCCTTATAGGTAGAGTATAAATTCGGTAGTGCGGAAGCAATATAAACCTCTTATTTGACTTGGTTTCAATTCCTTATAGGTAGAGTATAAATTTCGCCACTATAATATAATACTTCATCGTTTTCAGTGTTTCAATTCCTTATAGGTAGAGTATAAATTTTAATGAAATTGTGAATCCCGATGATACACAAAAGTTTCAATTCCTTATAGGTAGAGTATAAATACAATTTTAATAATGGCAAATATTATAGAACAGAGAAGTTTCAATTCCTTATAGGTAGAGTATAAATTTGAACAATATTCCATTGATTATTTCACTATCGACGTTTCAATTCCTTATAGGTAGAGTATAAATTATTGTCAAATATTTGTATCCGGATATTTCACTTTGAGTTTCAATTCCTTATAGGTAGAGTATAAATCTTTCATTTTTGACATGATCTGACATTTTAGTTCCAAGTTTCAATTCCTTATAGGTAGAGTATAAATTTAGAGAAAACCCCTAATGAAATAGTGTCTATTTAGTTTCAATTCCTTATAGGTAGAGTATAAATTGTGTCATATCCTATTCGTTTTAATTTCAAAGTATTAGTTTCAATTCCTTATAGGTAGAGTATAAATCTGCGAGTCTGATAACTCTGACAGTCAATGCGAAAATGTTTCAATTCCTTATATGTAGAGTATATATTATGTTACTCCCTGCAAGAGATTTTCTTGCAGGAAGGTTTCAATTCCTTATAGGTAGAGTATAAATTGACCCATTCACTCGCCTCTATATCCACATATTCAAGTTTCAATTCCTTATAGGTAGAGTATAAATGCTCCCGAGATTATCTTACATGGTTCACTTGTAGAGTTTCAATTCCTTATAGGTAGAGTATAAATCCTAAACATATGCTAATAGACTTATTATTATAATAATGAATATATACGGATTTGTCAATGTTTTAATTAAGTAACGCATTATATAAACTTATCATTCTGTCGATCTCCCGGTATTTTTACACTATCTATGGTCGACAGAATATTATAAAAATTGTGTTTCACCTTTCTTATCTTTTCCAATTACAACTCTCTTACTATAACTCAAACTTCTAAATTGATATATTACAACTGAATCTCCATCCTTTTCCTTTATAAGTGATTTTAATTCATGCTTCAATCGTTCAAACTTTGCTTCTGTTATCTCTCCCTCAAATACAGAGTTTTGAACCCATGTCAGATATTTCCTGCATGTTTTCAGGAGTTTCACGCACCTTTTAGTATTTACATCGTAGTATAAAATGAGGAACACAATATTTAGCGTTAATCGTTAATCGTTAATTGTAAACTGCTAATAAATATCCGATTAAACATTAAGTATCTCCTATTTTGTTTATTTTGCAATGATTTTCTCAGACCTATAATCATTTTAGAAATATCACTAAGTAGGTTTAATATTTTATTCAATTCTTGCTCACCAATATATTCTAATTTATTGCTTAGTATTAATTGAGTTTCTAATTCAGCAAAAGAACCCTGTGAAATAGAAAGAAAATTCCGGAATTCTTTATTGCTTTCCCTTACTGCACCTTCAGGAATGTTGCTTGGTATAGAAATGGCTGATCTTCTCATTTGCAAAGTAATACTAAATTTTTCAATCCTCATATTATATTCCTACTTATACTTCTTTCAACTTGCCACTTGATAATATTTATTTTCCATTTACGATTCACATCCTCTCACCACTTCATCACAAACGGGATATATTCCTTCTCCCCCATTAAGTCTTTCTCCAATTTATATAACTCCAATCTGATCAATCTCCTGTAACTAATCTCTCTCTTTAATTCACTATGTTTTATAGTCTGCTTCAATTTCTCTTCAATGTTCTCAAGGAATTTTCTTCTTCCCTTATCATTAAGTATTATTCCATTAAGTGCTGATTCAAAATCTTTTGAAGATATTACCTTCTTATTAATTATTGAGAATATTGTTCTATCCCCAATAACAGGTTTGAATATCTCTGCAACATCAAGATTCAATGTAAATCTTCTGAAATTCGTGGAATGAAGATATCCGATTCTCGGATCAAGATGTGTTTGATAAATTTCACTCAATACATATGTATATATAAGCGAATTAGAAAAACTTATTAGTGCATTAATATAATCTTTAGGTGGTTGTCTCTTTCTCTTAATAAAAGAAAATTCCTCATTATCAATAATCATATTGAAAGAATCATAATATTTCTTTTTTATTTGACCTTCTATTGCCATTAATTCATTAATAGATT